>NZ_JCAYNV010000030.1:0-24284 GCF_059758055.1 Shewanella sp. MF05956
TACGTTTCGCTATCCGTGAAGGTGGCCGTACAGTTGGTGCTGGTGTAGTAGCTAAAATCATCGCGTAATAGCGACTTTAGTGAACACTGAAAAAGGAAGCTTCGGCTTCCTTTTTTGTTTTTAGGAATAAATCAGACTATCTGCTAGCATAAACGCATAAATTGTGTAAAATGCGCCGCAATTGATTGTGAAAAGACTTTCTGAAGACTATTTACACAATGGGCTTGATCTCCAATAGAAGATCTGTATAATTGCCCTCTCGCTGACATGTGCAGCGAAAATATTTGTCTAACCTTTTAGGTTATGCATATTCATAGCGACTCCGATTGGGAGTCGAACGGTTAAATCATCTCGCTCTGCTTTTCCAGAAAGGAAAAAGCTAGAGGGTGATTTTTTATGTGTCCATTTTAGGAGCTCTGGTCAATGCAGAACCAAAGAATCCGTATCCGCTTGAAAGGCTTTGATCATCGTTTGATTGATCAGTCTACAGCGGAAATCGTTGAAACTGCTAAGCGTACAGGCGCGCAGGTACGTGGTCCTATTCCACTACCAACACGCAAAGAGCGTTATACCGTTTTGATCTCTCCGCACGTTAATAAAGATGCACGTGATCAGTACGAAATTCGTACCCACAAGCGTTTAGTTGACATCGTAGAGCCAACAGAAAAGACTGTAGACGCATTAATGCGTTTAGATCTTGCGGCTGGTGTCGACGTTCAGATTAGCTTAGGTTAATTGAGATCCTTAGAAGAGGTTTGAGAGATGGCTATCGGTCTTATTGGTCGTAAAGTGGGTATGACTCGCATCTTCACAGAAGATGGTACGTCAATCCCTGTAACAGTAATTGAAATTGCTGGCAACCGCGTTACTCAAGTGAAAACTTTAGAAACTGACGGCTACCGCGCACTTCAAGTGACTACTGGTACCAAAAAAGCCAATCGCATCACCAAAGCAGAAGCAGGTCATTTTGCCAAGGGCGGCGTAGAAGCCGGTCGTGGTTTATGGGAATTGCGTTTAGCAGATGGTGAAGGCGAAGGCATTGAAGTTGGTGCTGAGCTTAATGTTGATATTTTCGCAGAAGTTGTGAAAGTAGATGTTACTGGTCAATCAAAAGGTAAGGGCTTCCAAGGCGGTATTAAACGCTGGAACTTCCGTACTCAAGATGCGACTCACGGTAACTCATTGGCGCACCGCGCGAACGGTTCTATTGGTCAGAACCAAACGCCTGGTCGTGTATTCAAAGGCAAAAAAATGTCAGGTCATATGGGTGCTGAGCAAGTAACTACTCAAAATCTACACGTTGTACGTGTTGATGCAGAGCGTAACTTGTTATTAGTACGCGGCGCAGTTCCAGGCGCTACCAATGGTGATCTAATCATTAAGCCTGCAGTTAAAGCTTAGGTCTGAGGAGATAGTAATGGAATTGGTATTGAAAGACGCGCAAAGCGCTCTTGAAGTTTCCGAAACTACCTTCGGCCGTGACTTTAACGAGGCACTGGTTCATCAGGTAGTTGTAGCTTACGCTGCAAACGCACGTCAGGGCACTCGTGCTCAAAAGACTCGTGCGGAAGTAACTGGCTCTGGTAAAAAACCATGGCGCCAGAAAGGCACAGGCCGCGCTCGTGCCGGTAGTGTTAAAGGCCCAATCTGGCGTGGCGGTGGCGTAACATTCGCTGCTAAAACCCAAGATCACAGCCAAAAAGTTAACAAGAAGATGTACCGTGGTGCTCTTAAGAGCATTCTGTCTGAATTGGTACGTCAAGAGCGTTTAGTTGTTGTTGAATCATTTAGTGTTGAAGCTCCTAAAACTAAAGAGCTTAAAGCTAAATTAGCAGCAATGAACTTAGAAGACGTTCTAATTGTTACAGCTGAAGTTGATGAGAATTTATTCTTAGCAGCTCGCAACTTATACAAAGTTGACGTACGTGACGTAGCGGGTCTAGACCCAGTTAGTCTAATTGCGTTCAACACTGTTCTTGTTACTGCTGATGCAGTGAAGCAAATCGAGGAGATGCTAGCATGATCCGCGAAGAACGTTTGCTAAAAGTGATTCTAGCTCCACATATCTCTGAAAAGAGTACTGTAGTCGCTGAGAAGAACAACACTGTAGTTTTCCGCGTAGCAATCGATGCGACTAAAGCAGAGATCAAAGCTGCAGTAGCGAAGCTATTTGAAGTTGAAGTCGATTCAGTTCGTACTTTAGTTAACAAAGGCAAAACCAAACGTACCGGTGGCCGTGTAGGTCGTCGTAGCGATTGGAAAAAAGCTTATGTAACTTTAGCTGCGGGTGCTGACATCGATTTCGTCGGCGGCGCTGAGTAAGCATAGGAGAATTATCATGGCAGTTATTAAGTGTAAGCCAACCTCTCCAGGTCGTCGCCACGTAGTTAAAGTGGTGAATACGGACCTGCATAAGGGTAAACCTTTTGCTGGCCTGTTGGCGAGAAAAACCAAAAGTGGTGGCCGTAACAATACTGGTCGTATCACTGTACGCCACGTAGGTGGTGGACATAAGCAGCACTATCGTTTAATCGACTTTAAACGCGATAAAGATGGTATCCCTGCGAAAGTTGAACGTCTTGAATACGATCCAAACCGTACAGCGCACATTGCGTTAGTACTGTATGCAGATGGTGAACGTCGTTATATTCTTGCTGCTAAAGGCATGAAAGCTGGCGACCCAATCAAATCTGGTTTGGATGCAGAAATCAAGACTGGTAACGCTATGCCGTTACGCAACATTCCTGTCGGTTCAGTTGTACACGCTGTTGAAATGAAGCCTGGTAAAGGCGCTCAGATCGCACGTTCAGCTGGTGCTTATGTACAAGTTGTTGCTCGTGATGGTGCCTACGCAACTCTACGTCTTCGCTCTGGCGAAATGCGTAAAGTTCCAGTAGATTGCCGCGCGACATTTGGTGAAGTTGGTAATGCCGAACACATGCTACGCCAGTTAGGCAAAGCAGGTGCTAAGCGCTGGAGAGGCATACGCCCTACAGTGCGTGGTGTTGCAATGAACCCAGTAGACCATCCACATGGTGGTGGTGAAGGCCGTACTTCTGGTGGACGTCATCCAGTGAGTCCATGGGGTGTGCCAACTAAGGGTTATAAAACTCGTAGTAACAAGCGCACTGACAAGTACATCGTACGTCGTCGTAATAAATAAGTAAGAGGATTCGCCATGCCACGTTCTCTCAAGAAAGGTCCCTTCATTGACCTGCACTTGCTGAAGAAGGTAGAGAAAGCGATGGAAGCGGGAGATAAAAAGCCAATTAAAACTTGGTCTCGCCGCTCAATGATCATCCCTAATATGATTGGGTTGACCATCGCTGTCCATAATGGTCGTCAGCACGTACCTGTGTTCGTAACTGACGAGATGATCGGCCACAAGCTTGGTGAATTTTCACCAACTCGCACTTATCGCGGCCATGCTGCAGATAAGAAAGCGAAGAAGCGTTAATACGGGAGGAATAAGATGGAAGTTTTAGCTAAACATCGTTTTGCTCGTACGTCTGCGCAGAAGGCCCGTCTAGTTGCTGATCAGATTCGTGGATTGCCAGTTTCTAAGGCCCTCGAGATTTTGACGTTCAGCCCAAAGAAAGCCGCCGTACTGGTTAAGAAAGTACTTGACTCAGCTATCGCAAACGCCGAACACAACGAAGGTGCGGATATTGATGAGCTTAAAGTTGGAGCCGTCTTCGTAGATGAAGGCCCAACAATGAAGCGTATCATGCCACGTGCCAAAGGCCGCGCTGATCGTATCATGAAGCGTACCAGCCACATCACTGTGGTTGTAGCAGATCGCTAGGAGAAGAGAGCAATGGGACAGAAAGTACATCCTAATGGTATCCGTCTGGGTATCACCAAGCCTTGGATCTCTACCTGGTACGCCGATAAATCAGATTATGCAAATAATCTGAACAGCGACTGGGAAGTGCGTCAATATTTAACTGCAAAGTTAAAAGCCGCATCAGTATCTAAGATTGTTATCGAACGCCCAGCGAAAAGCATCCGCGTTACGATTCACACTGCCCGTCCAGGTGTTGTGATTGGTAAGAAAGGTGAAGACGTTGAAGTATTACGTGCACATGTGTCTAAAATCACAGGCACTACTGCTCAAATCAACATCGCTGAAATCCGTAAACCTGAATTAGACGCTAAGTTAGTTGCTGACTCTATTGCTCAGCAATTAGAACGTCGTGTTATGTTCCGTCGTGCTATGAAGCGCGCAGTTCAAAACGCAATGCGCATTGGTGCTCAAGGTATCAAAGTTCAAGTGAGCGGCCGTTTAGGTGGCGCTGAAATCGCACGTGCTGAATGGTATCGTGAAGGTCGTGTACCTTTACATACATTACGTGCTGATATCGACTACTCAACTGCAGAAAGTCACACGCAATATGGTGTGATTGGTATTAAAGTTTGGATCTTCAAAGGCGAAGTTCTAGACGGTTTAATACCTGCTATTGAAGAGCCAAAGCAGCAACCTAAGCGTAAGCCTCGTGGTAAATAGGAGAAACTTTTATGCTGCAACCTAAACGTATGAAGTTTCGCAAGATGTTCAAGGGCCGCAACCGTGGTCTAGCGAACGGTACTGAAGTTAGCTTTGGTACTTTCGGTTTGAAAGCAGTCGGCCGTGGCCGTTTAACTGCACGTCAAATTGAATCTGCACGTCGTGCCATGACACGTCATGTTAAACGTCAAGGACAAATTTGGATTCGAGTTTTCCCTGACAAGCCAATTACCTCTAAGCCTCTTGAAGTGCGTATGGGTAAAGGTAAAGGTAACGTTGAATACTGGGTATGTCAGATTCAACCTGGTAAGGTTCTTTATGAGATGGGTGGTGTACCTGAAGCTTTGGCTCGTGAAGCCTTCGCTTTGGCTTCTGCCAAACTTCCTTTAAAGACTACCTTCGTAACTAAGACGGTGATGTAATGAAAGCGAGCGAACTAAGAGAAAAGAGCGTTGAAGAACTTAACGCTGAATTACTTGGTCTGCTGCGTGAGCAGTTTAACCTGCGTATGCAACACGCTACTGGTCAATTGACTCAAACGAATCAATTGAAACTAGTGCGTCGTAACATTGCACGTGTTAAGACCATTATTACTTCTAAGGCAGGTGCGTAATGTCTGATAAAACCCGTACTTTGCAAGGTAAAGTTGTAAGCAACAAGATGGAAAAATCTATCACTGTTGCTATTGAACGCCAAGTGAAACACCCTATTTATGGGAAGTACATTAAGCGTACAACTAAGATCCATGCACATGACGAAACTAATCAGTGTAATGAAGGTGACATCGTGACAATTAGTCAGTGTCGTCCTCTATCTAAGACTAAGTCTTGGACACTAGCTGAAGTAGTAACAAAAGCCTAATTTTTATTAGGATAACGTAAACGGCTCCAGAATTTGGGGCCGTTTGTTTTTTTTGCTATGCATTCGTAAAATGTGGTGTTATACTTGCGCGCCATTTTTGAGTAAATTATTGCTTAAATTTGGTTCAAAATATACTCCCATAGTGGGATTGTGTAGTAACGATAGCGGAGCACTTGAAATGATCCAAATGCAATCGACTCTAGACGTCGCATGTAACAGCGGCGCACGCAGAGTTCAGTGTATTAAGGTCTTGGGTGGCTCTCATCGTCGTTATGCCGGTATCGGCGACATCATTAAAGTTTCTGTTAAAGAAGCAATTCCTCGCGCTAAAGCGAAGAAAGGTGATGTATATAACGCGGTGGTAGTCCGTACTAAGAAAGGCGTACGTCGTCCAGACGGTTCTGTCATTCGCTTCGATCGGAATGCAGCGGTATTGCTTAACGCAAACCTTGCACCGATTGGTACTCGTATCTTTGGCCCAGTGACACGTGAATTGCGTAATGATAAATTCATGAAAATTGTCTCGCTGGCACCAGAAGTACTGTAAGGAGCTTCAAAATGGCAGCTAAAATCCGTCGTGAAGACGAAGTAGTAATATTAGCAGGTAAAGACAAGGGTAAACGCGCTAAGGTTTCTCAAGTTCTACCTACTGGTAAATTAATTGTTGAAGGCATCAATCTAGTTAAAAAGCACCAGAAGCCAAACCCACAATTGGGCGTGACTGGCGGCGTTATCGAGAAAGAAGCACCGATACAAGCATCAAACGTTGCGATCTTTAACCAAGCCACAGGCAAGGCGGATCGTGTTGGTTTCCGATTTGAAGACGGTAAAAAAGTCCGTTTCTTTAAGTCGAACAGCGAACTCGTTAAGTAATTTGGAGTAAACGATGGCGAAACTGCATGATAAATATCAAGAGACTGTGGTCGCTGAACTAGCTAAAAAGTTCGGTTATAGCAGTGTCATGCAAGTCCCTCGGATTGAGAAAATCACCCTTAATATGGGTGTTGGCGAAGCTGTTGCAGATAAGAAAGTTATGGAGCATGCGCTTCGTGACATGACTGCAATCGCTGGTCAAAAACCAATTGTAACTGTTGCTCGTAAATCAGTTGCTGGTTTTAAAATCCGTGAAGGCTACCCTATTGGCTGTAAAGTTACCCTACGCGGTGAGCGTATGTGGGAATTTTTAGAGCGTCTAGTTGACATTGCAATTCCACGTATTCGTGACTTCCGTGGCTTAAGCGCTAAAGCGTTTGACGGCCGTGGTAACTACGCAATGGGTGTGAAAGAGCAGATCATCTTCCCAGAAATCGATTACGATAAAATCGATAAAATTCGCGGTATGGATATTGTTATCACTACCACTGCGAAGAATGACGAAGAAGGTCGTGCTTTGTTGACCGCTTTTAACTTCCCATTTAAGAAATAAGGGTAGCATAATGGCTAAAACATCTATGAAAGCACGTGAAGCAAAACGTGCGCAGCTCGTAGCTAAGTTCGCTGAGAAGCGTCTAGCACTTAAAGCTACTATCAGTAACCCAGAGTCTTCTGACGAAGATCGTTGGGATGCTGTGCTTAAGTTGCAAGCACTACCACGTGATTCAAGCGCATCGCGTCAACGCAATCGCTGTAATCAAACTGGTCGCCCACATGGCGTTTTACGTAAATTCGGCTTAAGCCGTATTAAATTACGTGAAGCAACTATGCGCGGTGAAGTTCCTGGTCTACGTAAGGCCAGCTGGTAAGCACTTGTCACGGAGTAAGCTAATATGAGCATGCAAGATCCTATTGCGGATATGTTAACCCGTATTCGTAACGGCCAAGCTGCTAACCACGTATCTGTAAAGATGCCTTCAGCTAAGTTAAAAGTAGCAATCGCGAAATTACTTAAAGATGAAGGTTTCATTACTGACTACGCCGTAGCAGATGAAGCTAAGCCTGAATTAGAAATTACATTAAAGTATTTTCAAGGCAAACCAGTCGTTGAGACTATCCAGCGCGTAAGCCGTCCTGGTCTTCGTATTTACAAAGGTAAAGACGAACTTCCAAAGGTTATGGGCGGTCTGGGTATCGCAATTGTGTCCACTTCTCAAGGCTTGATGACTGATCGTGCCGCCCGCCAATTTGGCTCGGGTGGCGAGGTTATCTGCTACGTAGCGTAAGGAGTTAGTAATGTCTCGTGTTGCAAAGGCACCAGTCACTATCCCTGCTGGCGTAGAGGTGACTATAAGCGAACAGACTTTAACCGTTAAAGGCGGTAAAGGAAGTCTGACTCGAGTAATCAATAATGCGGTTAATGTTGTTATTGAAGATGCACAAATAAAGTTCCTACCTGTTGAAGGCGTTTCTGACGCTTGGGCACAGGCTGGTACTACTCGTGCACTAGTAAACAATATGATTGTTGGTGTATCTCAAGGTTTTGTGAGAAAACTTAAATTGGTTGGCGTTGGTTACCGTGCAAAGATTGCTGGTAGCGACTTAGACCTGACATTAGGTTTTTCACATCCATTAGTACACAAACTTCCCGCAGGCGTAACTGCTGAATGTCCTAGTCAAACTGAAATCGTCCTAACAGGCGTTGATAAACAGTTAGTAGGTCAAACTGCAGCCAACATTCGTGGCTATCGTCCACCAGAGCCTTACAAAGGCAAAGGTGTTCGCTATGACGACGAAGTTGTACGCCGTAAAGAGGCTAAGAAGAAGTAGGTAACGCGATATGGATAAGAAAACATCTCGCTTACGTCGCGCGTTACGTGCACGTAAGAAGATCCAAGAGCTAGGCGTGAACCGTCTGGTTGTACATCGTACACCGCGTCACATCTATGCTCAGGTGATCAGTCCTGAATTTAAGGTGTTAGCTGCTGCGTCAACTGTTGAAAAAACAGTTAAAGAGCAACTAAAGAGTACCGGAAACGTAGATGCGGCCAAAGCAGTGGGTAAAACTGTTGCTGAGCGTGCGATCGAGAAGGGCGTAGCTATTGTTGCGTTCGACCGTTCTGGATTCAAGTATCATGGCCGTGTAGCTGCTCTTGCAGATGCCGCTCGTGAAGCTGGCCTGAAATTCTAAGGGGTTATAAAATGGCTAAATTAGAAGCTCAGCAAAAAGACGATCTGCAAGAGAAATTGATTGCAGTTAATCGTGTTTCTAAAGTCGTTAAGGGCGGTCGTATCTTTAGCTTCACAGCACTAACAGTAGTGGGTGACGGTAACGGTAAGATCGGCTATGGCTATGGAAAAGCGCGTGAAGTTCCAGCTGCTATTCAAAAAGCAATGGAAAAAGCCCGTCGTAACATGGTAACCGTGGAGTTGAATGCAGGTACTTTGCATCACCCAGTTAAAGGTCGCCATACTGGTTCAAAAGTTTATATGCAACCAGCATCACAGGGTACCGGTATTATTGCCGGTGGCGCAATGCGTGCCGTATTAGAAGTTGCAGGCGTTCATAACGTTCTGTCAAAAGCATACGGTTCTACTAACCCGATCAACATCGTTCGCGCAACTGTCGATGCGTTGGTGCACATGAAGTCACCAGCTCAAATCGCAGCAAAACGTGGCCTGAATGTTGATGAAATTCGGGGGTAATGCACCATGGCTACTAAAACTTTAAAAGTAACACAGACTAAAAGCAGCATCGGTCGTTTACCAAAACACCGTGCTACCCTAACCGGTTTAGGTCTGCGTCGTATTGGTCACACTGTTGAAGTTGAAGATACTCCTTCAGTTCGCGGTATGATCAATAAGGTGTACTACATGGTTTCGGTGGAGGAATAAGATAATGCGTCTAAATACTCTATCTCCAGCAGCAGGTTCTAAATCTGCTCCTAAGCGTGTAGGCCGTGGTATTGGTTCAGGTTTAGGTAAAACAGCGGGTCGCGGCCATAAAGGTCAGAAGTCTCGTTCAGGCGGCGGCGTTCGCGTCGGTTTTGAAGGTGGTCAAATGCCACTTAAGATCCGCTTACCTAAGTTTGGTTTTACCTCGCGTCGCGCTTTGGTAACAGCTGAAGTTCGTTTACTCGAACTAGCAAAAGTTAACGGTGATGTTGTCGATTTGAATGCACTGAAAGATGCGAACGTTATTACTCGCAACATCCAGTTTGCGAAAATCGTTCTTTCAGGTACCATTGACCGCCCAGTGACTGTAAAAGGTCTAAAGGTAACCAAAGGTGCTCGTGCAGCTATTGAAGCTGCCGGTGGCAAGATCGAGGAATAATACGTCGATGGCAAAACCAGGACTTGATTTAAAAAGCGCGAAAGGCGGTTTCTCTGAACTGAAAACTCGTCTTCTGTTCGTGATT
This sequence comes from Shewanella sp. MF05956, assembly GCF_059758055.1. Lineage (NCBI taxonomy): Bacteria > Pseudomonadati > Pseudomonadota > Gammaproteobacteria > Alteromonadales > Shewanellaceae > Shewanella > Shewanella sp. MF05956. The sequence goes on from NZ_JCAYNV010000030.1 coordinate 9,661, forward strand.
GGTGCGATTATCGTCTTTAGAGCCGGTTCGTTCGTGCCAATTCCTGGTATTGACGCAGCTGTATTAGCAGAGCTTTTTGCTCAGCAGAAAGATACCATCCTTGGCATGTTTAACATGTTCTCGGGTGGTGCTTTAGAGCGTGCTTCTATCTTCGCATTAGGTATAATGCCGTATATTTCGGCATCTATTATCATGCAGTTATTGACTGTTGTGCATCCTGCACTAGCTGAATTGAAAAAAGAAGGCGAATCAGGACGTAAAAAAATCAGTCAATATACTCGATATGGCACACTTGTGTTGGGTACATTGCAATCTATCGGTATTGCAACGGGTTTACCAAATCTCATGCCTGGCCTTGTTGCCAATCCTGGATTTGGTTTCTACTTTGTTGCTGTTGTCAGTTTAGTTACTGGAACGATGTTCCTAATGTGGCTAGGCGAACAAATTACCGAACGTGGTATTGGTAATGGTATCTCGATTTTAATTTTCGCAGGTATTGTTGCAGGTTTACCATCGGCTATCGGCTCAACAGCCGAGCAAGCTCGTCAAGGTGACATGAATGTATTAGTACTACTGTTGCTCGCGGTAATCGTATTTGCTGTAACTTATTTAGTGGTATTTGTGGAACGTGGTCAACGTCGTATCGTCGTTAACTACGCTAAACGCCAACAAGGCCGAAAGGTTTTTGCAGCGCAAAGCACTCACTTACCATTAAAAGTGAACATGGCAGGTGTGATTCCACCAATTTTTGCATCCAGCATTATTTTGTTTCCAGGCACACTGGCTCAGTGGTTTGGTCAAAATGAGTCTATGTCATGGTTAAGCGATTTCGCTTTAGCTGTGTCCCCTGGGCAACCGCTGTATTCATTATTGTACGCGACAGCAATCATCTTTTTCTGTTTCTTCTATACTGCGTTGGTTTTCAATCCACGCGAAACAGCGGATAATCTGAAAAAGAGTGGTGCATTCATTCCTGGGATCCGTCCCGGAGAACAGACTTCGCGTTACATAGATAAAGTCATGACACGTTTAACCTTAGCGGGTGCGTTGTACATTACCTTTATCTGCTTAATTCCGGAGTTCATGTTAATTGCGTGGAAAGTACAGTTCTATTTTGGCGGTACTTCACTACTAATTATTGTAGTCGTGATCATGGACTTCATGGCTCAGGTTCAGACCCATATGATGTCTCATCAGTATGAGTCTGTGATGAAGAAAGCTAATCTTGTGAACAAAGCGAACTTAGATCGCTTTGGTAAATAAGATTACTTTGACGGAGTGATGAAATGAAAGTTCGAGCTTCCGTGAAGAAGATCTGCCGTAATTGCAAGATCGTCAAGCGTAGTGGCGTTGTTCGCGTTATCTGTGTTGAACCAAAACACAAACAGCGTCAAGGCTAAGAAAGAATTTTGGTCAGCTCAATAATGGGCTGACTAAAAATATTGTTTGCAAATCTGTCGTCTGTCGAGTATCCTTTCGGGCTTTTCGCAGATGGCCTTTAACTTTAAGGAGTGCATAGTGGCCCGTATCGCTGGCATTAACATTCCTGATCAAAAGCATACAGTCATTGCATTGACTGCAATCTTTGGTATTGGACGTACACGCGCTAGAGCAATCTGCGCATCTACTTCAATTGCTGAAGACGCTAAGATCAAGGAATTGAGCGAAGCTCAAATAGATATCCTACGCGAAGAAGTCGCCAAATACACCGTAGAAGGTGACTTGCGTCGTGAGATTTCAATGAACATCAAACGTCTTATGGACCTTGGTTGTTATCGTGGTCTCCGCCATCGTCGTAGCCTGCCTCTTCGTGGGCAACGTACTAAGACCAATGCGCGTACGCGTAAAGGTCCACGTAAACCAATAAGAAAGTAACGGGAAGGTAAACCAAAATGGCTAAAGTTCCGTCACGTTCTCCGCGTAAGCGCGTACGTAAACAGGTTGCAGATGGCATGGCTCATATCCATGCTTCTTTCAACAACACAATTGTCACCATTACAGATCGTCAAGGTAATGCGTTGTCATGGGCTACCTCAGGTGGTTCTGGTTTCCGTGGTTCACGTAAATCAACACCATTCGCTGCACAGGTAGCTGCTGAGCGTGCAGGTATTGCTGCTCAAGACTACGGTGTTAAAAACCTTGAAGTTTTCGTGAAGGGTCCAGGTCCAGGTCGTGAATCAGCCATTCGTGCGCTGAACGCTGTTGGTTATAAAATAACTAACATTACCGATGTGACGCCTATCCCTCATAATGGCTGTCGTCCACCTAAAAAACGTCGTGTATAACACTGCGTATATAGGATAGTTGGAGAAAGATCATGGCAAGATACTTGGGTCCTAAGCTCAAGCTCAGCCGCAGAGAAGGTACAGACCTTTTCCTAAAAAGCGGTGTGAGAGCAATCGATTCGAAGTGTAAGCTTGAAGCTGCACCAGGACAACATGGCGCACGTAAGCCACGTTTGTCTGAGTACGGTTTACAGCTACGCGAGAAACAAAAAGTTCGTCGTATTTACGGTGTGTTAGAAAAGCAATTCCGTAACTACTATAAAGAAGCTGCACGTCTAAAAGGTAATACTGGTGAAAACCTATTACAACTTTTAGAAGTCCGCCTAGATAACGTCGTTTATCGTATGGGTTTCGGTTCTACTCGTGCAGAATCACGTCAGCTAGTAAGCCATAAATCTGTTATGGTTAACGGTCGTGTTGTTAACATTCCGTCATTCAAAGTGTCTGCGAATGATGTTGTAAGCATCCGTGAAAAGTCACGTACTCAAGCTCGTATTAAAGCGGCTTTAGAAGTGGCTGGTCAACGCGAGAAGCCTACATGGGTAGAAGTCGACAATGCGAAAATGGAAGGTGCTTTCAAGCGCGTTCCAGAACGTAGCGATTTGTCTGCGGATATTAACGAACAGCTGATCGTCGAGCTTTACTCTAAGTAAAGCTAACAAACAAGAGAGGACACAATGCAGGGTTCTGTTACAGAATTTCTTAAACCGCGTCTCGTTGATATTGAGCAGGTTAATTCAACTCGCGCCAAAGTTACACTAGAGCCACTCGAACGTGGTTTTGGCCATACCTTAGGTAACGCGTTGCGTCGCATCCTATTGTCGTCTATGCCAGGCTGTGCAGTTACTGAAGTCGAAATTGACGGAGTACTGCATGAGTACAGCAGTAAGGAAGGCGTACAAGAAGATATCCTTGAGATATTGCTTAATCTTAAGGGATTAGCAGTGACTATCGAGGGTAAAGACGAGGCTTTGCTTACATTAAGCAAGTCCGGCACAGGCCCTGTTACAGCAGCAGATATCACACATGATGGTGATGTTACCATTATGAATCCTGATCATGTTATCTGTCACTTGACAGGTAATAATGATATCAGCATGCGTATCCGCGTTGAGCGTGGTCGTGGTTATGTGCCAGCTTCGGCTCGTGCACAAACTGAAGACGACGATCGCCCAATTGGTCGCCTGTTGGTTGATGCTTCATTCTCACCTGTAGCTCGCATTGCTTATAATGTTGAAGCTGCTCGTGTAGAACAGCGTACTGACTTAGATAAACTTGTGATTGATATGACCACTAATGGTACTATTGATCCTGAGGAAGCAATTCGTCGTTCTGCAACAATTTTAGCTGAACAGCTAGATGCGTTTGTTGAATTACGTGATGTTACTGAGCAGGCTGTTGTAGAAGAGAAACCGGAGTTTGATCCGATTTTGCTGCGTCCTGTCGACGATTTAGAGCTAACTGTACGTTCGGCTAACTGTTTAAAAGCCGAAGCGATTCATTACATCGGAGATCTGGTACAACGCACTGAAGTTGAGCTGCTTAAGACCCCTAACTTAGGTAAGAAGTCTCTTACTGAAATTAAGGATGTTTTAGCGTCTCGCGGACTGTCGTTAGGTATGCGTCTTGAAAACTGGCCTCCAGCTAGTTTAGCAGACGACCTATAAGTCTCAGGTTAGTACAGATTTAGGTTATAAGGATTAGGTCATGCGCCATCGTAAGAGTGGTCGTCAACTAAACCGCAACAGCAGTCATCGTCAAGCTATGTTCCGTAACATGGCTTGTTCAATAGTTCGTCATGAGATTATCAAGACAACTACTGTTAAAGCGAAAGAACTGCGTCGCGTAGTTGAACCTCTAATAACACTTGCTAAAGTTGACAGCGTTGCAAATCGCCGTTTAGCTTTCGCTCGTACCCGCGACGCTGAAGTTGTAGGTAAGTTATTTACTGAATTGGGTCCACGCTTCCAGGATCGTCCTGGCGGTTACACCCGTATTCTTAAGTGTGGCCTACGTGCCGGTGATAAAGCCCCAATGGCTTACATCGAGTTAGTAGGTCGCCCTGAAGCTGCTGAAGCTGTTGAAGTAGAAGCTGCTGAGTAATTTTAATTACTCAACTAAAAACCGAGCCTAGGCTCGGTTTTTTTATACCTACACTTTTTCCTGAAATGTAATTCATAACCCTGGTTTTATCTTTGATGACTTATATTTCAACCACAGCCAGAACCCCTTCATACATAGTTTTGTTTCAATGTTATTAAATCCTATTTCGCTTTGATAAGTGATGACTCATCTAGAGTTTAAAAGAGCTTAAACAAGGCGTATGAGTGAATGAATAGTCGTCTTCTTTCTTGCCATACAACGCGGTGTAAGCCTTTTAAAACCTGCCAGAAAGGAATGTTACAGCAGCTTTTTGTTATGTGTGCTCGCTATTCGAAAAGGGAATAATTACGATGTAGCCACGCCTTAATCAATAGGCACTGGACGCATTCTGAGTGGGACTTATTAATGCGGATTGGTATAAAACAAATCTTAATTCTGTTGCGCATCAATCTTGTCATTGTTCTAGCAGTAGCAGAACCCATTACCATAGTCATAGTATATAGGTGCTTGTATATGGGGCCTGATTTATAGCACTCGTCTTTACTATTGTTACAGATTACTGCCATGTTGGTTCCATGACCAGGTTCAGCTAATTTTGAAAGCTAATTTTAGGTTCTTGTTTTACCAGAAAAATCACGCTTTATCCCAAGCTAGAACTATTAAGCGAGTTTTCTTAAACTTTAATTTCGATGATTTTTATTCTCTATGAGTGCCTAATCTCTAGTAGATATTTTGACGTTTCTTTTTGCCTCGGTATGTAGTCTTTGCTAGCATTTTTGATAGGCAGATAGGCAGATAGGCAGATAGGCAGATAGGCAGATAGGCAGATAGGCAGATAGGCAGATAGGCAGATAGGCAGATAGGCAGATAGGCAGATAGGCAGATAGGCAGATAGGCAGATAGGCAGATATAAACATTAGTCAAATTTAGTAAAAAAAATGCCAATCATCAGATTGGCATTTGTCTTTTCTAATATTAATAAGAGTTAAACTGCCTATTAATATTTATATCCTTCAGCCTGTTTATCTGTATATTCAGGCTTTTCATGTTTTTGGCCCATAGCTTCAGCAACTTCAGGTGGCATATAGTTTTCATCATGCTTTGCTAAGACTTCTGTTGCCTCAAGTTTACCTGATTCAATGAGCACTCCTTGCGCAACGATACCTTGACCTTCACGGAAAAGGTCGGGTAATAAATCATCAAAAGTAACAATGACTTCACCACCTGCTGAGTCGTGTACGGCAAACTCAACATGCAAACTATTAGGGTCTCGTTTCATTGAACCTACAGTAACCATACCGCCAACACGAATGCGTTGACCCACTTCTGGCATTACACCTGTGTCGTTTTTTCCGTGTGTAATTTCATACGGTGTATAGAATAAATTAAGGTTTGAATTTAATGCATAGAGTAAAAGCGAAGCTACGGCTGCAACACCTGCAATCAACGCTACCGCTAAGGTTAATCTCTTTTTACGTCTTGGATTCACGGTTAGTACCTCTTGTTTCTTTAAGGCGTTGTTCACGCGTTATCTTTTTAGCAATTTCTATTAATACTTTACGTTTTTGTCTTACGCTCAAGGTAATTAATGTGGCTAAGGAGCCAAATGTTACACCATAAGACAACCATACATAAAACGCATAGCCACCCATATCTACAAAGTCTGCAAATGAATCAAACTGCATTACTTAGCCTCCTCTGCAGTAGCCAGTTCACGAACCCAAGGTCTCATACCATTACGGGCAAGAATTTCAGTTCTATAACGTACGAGTGTAATCGCGCCTATCATCATGCCAAAACCAACAATGTTGATTAATAATGGATATAACATATCAGTCGACATGGTCGATTTTTCAGTAATTCTAATTGTCGATGGCTGATGCAGGCTGCTCCACCAATCAACAGAATACTTGATGATCGGTATATTAATGACACCTACAATGGCTAAGATTCCAGCAGCGCGAGCGGCAAGAACCTTATCTTCAAACGAGGCATATAAGGAGATTACCCCTAGGTATAAAAATAGCAGTACGAGTTCTGATGTTAGACGTGCATCCCAAACCCACCATGTGCCCCACATAGGCTTGCCCCATGCTGCCCCAGTTAAAAGGGCAATAAAGGTAATTACGGCGCCAATAGGAGCAATTGCTGCTGCTGCCCAGTCTGCCGACTTAATTTGCCATACCAGTCCAATAAATGAAGCAATCGCCATGCCCATATATGCTGCCATAGACATTGAGGCTGCCGGAACATGGATAAAAATAATTCGATAACTATCACCTTGTTGATAATCAGTAGGGGCAAATAACAAACCCCAAATACTGCCAGTACCCACAAGTAATATTGCTAATACAGAAAACCATGGCAATAAGGTGCCCGATAATTTATATGCCCGTTCTGGGTCTGCGTAAGAATGTAGCCATTTCCACATTAGTTTGTACTCACACGTAAGGAGGCGCCAATTGCAAAAGGTGCCAAGATTAAAGAACCGACCAACATTGCCGCAAGTATCGCAAGTTGACCATCATAAGCTAGGTTTAGTCCGGCTGCATCTATTGCACTAGTAGCAAAAATAAGCACCGGAATATACAGGGGTAAAATCAATAAGCTGAGTAACACACCGCCTTTTCTCAAACCTACGGTTAGGGCAACACCAATAGCACCCAGCAATGATAATATTGGGGTACCTAATGCAAGTGTTGCCATTAATGCGCCATAGCTATTGCCGTCTAAGTGCAATAAAACTGCAAGCAATGGTGCAACCAATATCAAAGGCACACCGGTTAATATCCAGTGAGCCAATACCTTTGCCAGAACTAAAAGTGACAGAGGTTGAGGGCTTAATAGCATTTGCTCTAAGGTGCCATCGTTATAATCAGCTTTAAATAAACGTTCAAGTGACAACATTGACGCTAAGAGCGCTGCAACCCAAATAATCCCTGGGGCGACTCGGGTGAGTACTTGTGGTTCTGGCCCAATCCCTAATGGAAACAGAGTCACAACCAATATAAAAAATAATAACGGATTGAAAATATCCCCACGATGACGGATAGCAATGCGTAAATCACGCTGTAAGAGCGTCATGAATGCCGTGGTATAACTAATTCCTCGTTTCATTCAGATACCTTATACGAAGCGATAGTCGAGCGTGATTTTACGTAATATGTCATCACTAATAATGCTCATATCTTGGTGCGTCGTTAAAATGACACATCCTCCAGACTTAGCATGTTCAATGAACAACTGCTCTAACTCTTCTACGCCTTTTTTATCGATAGCAGTAAAGGGTTCGTCTAAAATCCATATTTTGCAATTACTGTGCTGTAATCTAGCGAGTGCTGTGCGTCGATGTTGTCCTGCAGACAAGTGTCCGGCAAGAGCTTCTTCAAATCCTGCTAGGTTAACTTTAGCGAGTAACTCAGTGGTATCAAAGTCATCATAGCCACTGATTCTTAAATTGAAGTTAAGATTTTCTTCTGCTGTGAGTTCACTCTTTACACCGGCTAAATGGCCTAAATAAAGTAAGTCGTGATTGAATTCATCACGGCAACGTGTAATGTCTTCACCTAGGTATTCTACTTCTCCAGCGTATGGACGTGACAGACCCGCAATAATGCGTAACAAACTTGTTTTACCTGCGCCGTTAGGTCCTTCAATTTGGACGATATCACCAGCATTAATAGTAAAGCTGAGTCCATCAAATAATATGCGCTCCTCACGAATACAGGTTAATTCGTTGGCACTTAACAGTACTCTTGATTGATTTGAGATGGTCACTTATCCCTCTTATTTACGCGTGAGGATGAATTCGAAATGATACTAACACAAAGGCTTTTGTCGGTTTAGCTTTGTCTCAGACTAAGTGCTAGCAATTTGATATAGTTCCAAAAAACACAATATCAATTGAACTTTTTTAACGATTACTAATATATTACCTGAACTAGCCAGATTGTCTTGATTTAGAGACTAACCTGAGATTGTTGTCACAAAAAGATGAGTTTTTTTGCTATTTGTAGTAATCTAGTGTGGCTAAAAAGAGTCTGCCTTCTAAATCAAAGGGCAGCGTTAAGCTTTGTATATTTGCAATTAGGAACGTTGAACATGAAAAAATTGTTAGCAATGACTGCAGTAGCTGCATTAACTTTGTCTGCGAATGTGTTTGCTCAAGAAGGTGAAGCTATTTACAACAAAGCGTGTCAAGTATGTCACAGCATGGGTGTGGCCGGTGCGCCAAAAGTTCATGATGCTGCTGCTTGGGAACCACGCCTAGCTAAAGGTTTAGATGCCTTAGTGGGTTCTGTAAAGTCTGGTTTAAATGCAATGCCACCAGGTGGTATGTGTACAGATTGTACAGACGATGATTACAAAAACGCTATCGAGTTTATGTCTAAGTAATTTTTCGACTAAACCAAAAACCGGCCTAATAGCCGGTTTTTTTATGGGTGCATTTTGACAGATTTAACGATTGCTAAATAAAACGTGTTACATAGCAATCATTTTTAGTCTTGTTTACTTATGTTATTGCACTAGCGTATCTAACGTTAATGTAGCGCTTCCACCCACTGCGATAGCATCAATAGTGCCCTTTAAGTCACCTGCTTGTGGTTTAACGCTGCCATTTTTAGATAGCACCGCAATCACTTCAACCTCTTTAGCTGAGCTCAAGGTTAAATCGCCGCCCATAGACGTGCTGTCATCTAACGTTATGGTCGTTGGTAAGTTCGCCGCGCTAATCTTTATTGCCGCTAACGGAACTTTAGGACCCTGGGTCGCACGGGCAAAGATAAATATTGTATCTGTTGCACTAACCTTGTCTGCTAGTTCTTCTGAAATAGTGACTTCGATTGCCAATGTTTTAGCGTTTACTGTAGCAACACCATTGTGGTTAGTGTCATTAGGCATTGTGTCTGCTGTTTCGTTCATGCGCATTTTGGCTGATTCAATCGCATTCATTAATGCAGTGCGATCTACATCGTTGCGATCGCTGTCTAAAATCATTTGCCAGGCTGAAATCGCTTTGTTGTAGTCAGCGGTAAAGAAAGCATCCATACCAACAAGCAATAATGTTGAAGGATCTTGAGGGTCTAAAGCCAGTGATTGATCAATAACCGCTTGGATGTCAGGCGTGATTTTTTGACCCGCTTTATAATATAGTGCAGTTGCTTTAGGACCAAGTAACTCAGCATGTGTGCCAACTAATGCCATCACTTTATCAAATGCTGCTAATGCTTTGTCATATTGGTTAGCTGAAACGTAAGCGTGACCTAGACTAAACCAAGCTTGGCTATCGTCTGGTTGTGCTTGCACTTTTGCTTCCATCATCTGCACTCGTTGCGACATGATTTGAGCGGGATCCATGCCTTGATGAGGATTATTAGCTTGAGGTGGATTGGCTAACTCGTTGTAAGCGCCTAGTTGCTGGTAGAAGTAACCTGAAATGGCGAGCAAACAAATGGTCATAAAAGCAGGCCATAATGCACTCTTAGGCTTAATCTCAACATCAAGTGAGTCATCACCTTCTTGCTTCATATCCTGAAGTAAGTTGATCTCAAGTTCTTTCTTTAAGGCATCAAATTCGGTTTTGTCTAACATCTCATCTTGCAATTCTTTTTCGAGTATTGCTAAACGCTCACCATAAAGTTCAAGATTAGTTTGTCTACGAACGCCAGCCTCTTCTGCTTGTAATAGCTTTTGTTGGCGAAAGTGAGGAACCCAAATCATGATTAGGCCGATGAGTACGACAAGCGCAATAAAAATCCAAAATGTGGTCATTGTTTAAATATTCACTTTTAGGTTAACAGAAGAAGCGGTGTTTACCGCAGTGCTTGGAAGTTTGATTATACGTAAAGATTATTAATTGAATAGTAATATAAGGAAGATATGAATCCAAATCCTGAGAGTTGCGTACTGGTTCACAGATTGGATGTGTTTGTTAAATTGTATGAAACTTTATAATTCCTCTTGTGTCATATGCCAATACTAGGGATTCATTTTGATTACTTAGATGTTCATAATGAGACTGGAGACCCAGTTTTGTACGAAAAGGGCAGACAGATGCAACAGCAAGTTCTAAAATGCGTTAAAATTCGTTTAAGCTAATGTGCGTATATTAGTTTCGATGCATTGATTGATACTGTCGTGGTTTGTTTGTTTCAAATCCCGCTTAATTATTTAGACTAAGGAATACCCATGATTCCAGAACTTGGACATTTCTCGCTAATTCTCGGTTTGGCTTTTGCCCTACTTTTAGCGTCCGTACCGTTATATGGTGCCGCTCGTAAAGACCAGTATCTTGTTCGTTATGCTTGGCCACTGACCTACGGAATGTTTTTCTTTATCAGTCTTTCTGTTATTACCTTAGCCTACAGCTTTGCGACAGATGACTTCTCTGTTGCTTACGTCGCGCATCATTCAAACTCACAGTTACCCATCTTCTTTAAAATTGCTGCTGTTTGGGGTGGTCATGAAGGGTCATTACTGTTTTGGGTTTTTGCGCTATCCGTTTGGGCAATGTCTGTCGCTATCTTTAGTAAAGGCTTAGAAGAAGTCTTTACTGCAAGGGTATTGTCAGTCCTTGCGATGATAGTCGTTGGTTTTACTTTATTTATGGTCTTGACCTCTAGCCCATTCGAACGGTTATTTCCGATCCCAATGGAAGGACGAGATTTAAACCCAATGCTGCAAGATGTGGGGCTGATTTTCCATCCTCCGATGCTATATCTGGGTTACGTGGGGTTCTCAGTATGTTTTGCATTTGCTATTGCAGCACTAATGAGTGGTCGACTTGATTCTGCATGGGCACGCTGGAGTCGTCCATGGACATTGGCAGCCTGGATATTTTTAACCGGTGGTATCTCACTTGGTTCTTGGTGGGCATATTACGAATTAGGCTGGGGCGGCTGGTGGTTTTGGGATCCAGTTGAAAATGCATCATTTATGCCTTGGTTAGTTGGTACGGCTTTAGTGCACTCATTAATTGTGACGGAAAAGCGTGGCGCATTCCGTAACTGGACCGTACTACTTTCTATCTTTGCATTCTCATTGAGTCTGTTAGGTACCTTTATTGTGCGTTCAGGTGTTTTAACATCTGTGCATTCATTTGCTGCAGATCCAAGTCGCGGTTTGTTTATTCTATTATTACTTGGTCTTGCCGTTGGTGGTTCGCTAACTCTATTTGCATTCCGTGCTAATGAGATGAGTAGCCCTGCACGATTTGAACTTAAATCGAAAGAAACCATGTTGCTAATCTGTAATGTGCTACTTACAGTTGCAGCAGGTACGGTACTACTAGGGACATTATATCCATTACTGATAGATGCACTGGGTATGGGTAAAATTTCTGTTGGGCCTCCATATTTTAACGCTGTATTTGTTCCTATTGTGCTTGTGCTATTTGGCTTTATGGGCATCGGTCCAATCATTCGTTGGAAAAAATCAAAAGCCGGTGAAATTAGACGTCAATTATTAGTACCGGCAATTATCTCATTAGTAATAGGTGCAGCTGTGCCGTTTATTGCTGGTGGTGAGTTTGATGCGTGGGTTATGGCTGGTGTCGCGGCAACGTCTTGGATTATGCTATCAACACTCCGCGCTGGATATAATATTGTAAGCCAAAAAGAAGGTGGTATTAGCCTGAGTCGAATCAGTCGTAGTCAGCTAGGTATGATGATTGCTCACTTTGGTATTGCTGTATCAGTACTTGGTGCAACAATGGTATCTAACTACTCAATTGAAAAAAGTGTACGCATGGGCCCAGGTATCTCACAAGAGTTAGCTGGATATACCTTTAAGTATTTAGAAACTAAAAATGTAGTTGGTCCTAATTACACCGCGCAACAAGGTCAGATTGAGATTTATAAAGACGATGAATTTATCACTTTATTAAAGCCAGATCGCCGTCAATATAACGTCCGTACGATGGACATGACCGAAGCGGGTATCGATTGGGGACTATTCAGAGATTTATATGTCACCATGGGTGATCCAATTAGTTTAACTGAGTTTGCAGTGCGCCTAAACTATAAGCCATTTGTTCGTTGGTTATGGTTTGGTTCTATCTTTATGATGGTGGGTGGATTCCTTGCTGCATCTGATAAGCGCTACCGTGTAAAGCAAGTCGCACAGCAGCAAGAAGCCGCTAAAGCAAAATTGGCTACAGCATAATCACTCGGAGACACTATGAAGAAGTTTGTACTGTTTATACCCCTCGTTATATTTTTGGGTATGGGCGTGTTCTTATACAAAGGATTATTTTTAAATCCAAAAGTGCTTGATTCTGCCCTAGAAGGAAAGCCTGTACCGGCTTTCCAACTTGAGCGACTTGAAGTAGCGACTGAAATACTGACCGAGAAGAATCTTGCTGGCAAAGTCACAATGCTTAACTTTTGGGCCACATGGTGTCCAGCCTGTAAATATGAACACCCATATTTATTGATGCTGTCAAAACGTAATCTACTACCTATATATGGTATTAATTACCGTGACGAGCGAGCATTAGCAATCAAAGAGCTGCAGACTCAAGGTGATCCATATACTTTGAATATTTTTGATAAAGATGGTCGGTTAGGTTTGGATCTTGGTGTGTATGGTGCGCCAGAAACATTTATTGTCGATCATAATGGCATTATTCGTTATCGCTATGCGGGCCCTATTGATCAAACCGTGTGGACGGAAACTTTATACCCAATGATCCAACAACTCCAAACCGAAGCTAAAGCAGATGGGGCATCTTAATGAACATGGTGACTAAATTATTAATCTGTTTTGCTAGCGTACTATTTACGATATCAGCTTTTGCTACGCCAGTAGATACTTACGAATTTAAATCGACAGATAACCAAGAGCGTGCATTGTCACTAGCGCATCAATTACGTTGCCCACAGTGTCAGAACCAAAACTTAGTGGATTCCAACTCACCTGTGGCCCAAGACTTACGTCTTGAAGTATATAAAATGGTCGACAGCGGTAAAGCTGATTCTGAAATCATCGACTTTATGACCAGCCGCTATGGTGATTTTGTGCTTTATAAGCCAAAGCTTGATGCTAAAACCTATGTTTTATGGTTAGGTCCAGCTGGTTTATTAGTGTTTGGTTTGCTTATCGGGTTTATATTTGTACGTAGACAACGAATTCAAACCACAGAAGCGGAAACTCTCACACCAGAGCAACAAGCAGAACTTGATGCTCTACTAAATAAAAACAAGGCAAGTAAATAAAACGTGGAGTAACAACATTGAAAAAGTGGCTTGCGATAATACTATTTAATCTACTGCTAATAAGCATGACCAATATAGTGAGTGCATACCCAGGTATGCAGCAACAAACTCAACAAGTCACTCAATCAACACTCGAACGAATTAATATCTTGCCCCAACCGTTTCCAATTGCACTCGTGGACTTCACGAATGCAATTGGTAAACAGGTTAACTTCGAACACTATAAAGGTAAGGTTGTTGTAGTGAACCTTTGGGCAACGTGGTGCCCACCTTGTGTAAGAGAGCTTCCTGCTTTACATCGTTTAAACCAAACGCTCAATGCTGAGCAATTTGTACTGTTACCTATTTCAATCGATGCCGATTCAGCAGTGGTAAAACCTTTCTTAACGGATTTGGGTTTACCTGCATTTAATTCCTACTATGATCCACAGCAAGAATTACGTGATGTATTCCCGCTTGATACAATACCAGCAACATTTATCTTAAATGAGCAAGGTGAGCTGGTGGCTTATGTCCGTTCATATGTCGATTGGGACGATGAAAACGCAATAGCCTTTCTAACTCAATTCAGAAAAAACACCGAAAAAGCACAATAAACCAGCATAAAAGCATTTAAAAAGCTTAAAAGGATCGTTTTTGGTGAAAAGATCGCCAAGCGATCCTTTTTTGTTTAAAAAGGGGTTGCACTAAATCTCATGGTGCCTATAATGCGCATCCACTGACACGGCAGACAGCGAAAGCGGTCACCGAGTTAGGTTGAACCAAGTGCTTCAAAACACTGAGTTCAAGGCGAAAAGAAAGTTTGAAAAAACACTTGACGCCGAGACGGGAAAGCGTAGAATACGCAGCCCAAGCCAACGACCTAGCGTCAACGGCCACTAAGCGAAAGATTGATCTTTTGGTATTAGTACGCTCTTTAACAATCTAAACAAGAAATCTGTGTGGACATTCACAGGTATTGAGTTATTCGAAATTGTCTTCTTGTTCTTCGGAATGTAGGCAATCAAAAAATTTAAACTCA
>NZ_JCAYNV010000031.1:0-22478 GCF_059758055.1 Shewanella sp. MF05956
AGCCGACGAAGATAAGCATTGTTGGAAAACAAAAGCGATGCATGATGAATCCATCGATGCTTGAAGCAGTATTAAAGGCTGGATTTAGTAGTTAGGTTAAAAATTAAACACTCATGCGGTGACCCTGACACCAACCTGGCTAAAGCAAACCAATGAACTCATTTACCCGTTTTATATTCTGCATCAAACCGTCATTGTGATGTTGGCGTTTTATATTGTGCAGTGGCAGGCGGGAATAATGGTTAAATCGCTCAGTTTACTTGTTAGCGCCTTTATTATTTGTGCAGCTCTGTGTTATTGGGTCATAAAACCTTTTAACTTAATGCGCTATTTATTTGGCCTAAAAATATTGTCTAAGGATTAACATGACAACGTGATATTACACAGGCGCTTTTGTTATTAGAGCCAGTTTTTCTTCAATTGCTTGCAAGCATACTGAGACGTGTAACGGTAAACCAGAGGTAAAAGGATGCATTGAATAGACAGCATTCAGTGGTAATTTATGCTGATTGAATACCGCGGTTAACTCTGGATAATGAGGTAGATGAAAATCAGGAACTAACCCGATACCGACACCTGCTTTTATTAATGAAAGACAAGTATGAAATGAATTGGTTTGACACGATGCTGTCACGTTATAGTGTATATCATCATGATTATCTGACATAAAGTGATGTGCTATTAGTTTACTCTGCCAAGAGTTGGCAATATAACAGGCCTGCATTTGTTGGGCTGGTTGATGCAATGCGTTAACTGAGCACAATACATCTCTAAATGAACCTATTCTTCGCTGCTTTATATTGCTGTCCTTCGACTCGCCAACACGGATTGCTAAATCAATATTATCTCGATTCAAATCTAAGTGAATATCACTACTGATTAAATTCGGTTCAATTAATGGATATTGCTGCATCACGAGGGCGATAGCGGGAGCCACAAGTGTTTCCATTAATGCATTGGGTGCCGTTATTCTTACAATACCTTGAGGGATGGCTAAATGTTGTTGTGCTTGTTGCCAAGCAACATCAGCAGTTTGGTTAAGGACTTGGCAATGTTGATAAAAACTCGAACCTGCACTGGTGAGTATTTGTCTGCGGGTGGTACGTTTAAGTAAAGTCACCCCAATATCCTGCTCCAGTGCTTTTAGGTGTTGGCTGATAACCGACTTAGACAGTTGTAATGATTCTGCGGCAGCGGTTATCGAACCGAGATCGACGATATGAGCAAAAATAGCCATTTGCCGTAATTTATTCATCGTTATTTCCTCGCTAATCATTATTGTTGATTGTATGGTTTTTATTAACAATCAATTCTATTGGTTTAGTTTTTCAGTTGCAATTAGTTCGATATGCTAATGGCTTATTCAATCTGTGGAGTGTAAAGATGTCTTCAACTATTTTAGAAATATGTCAGCAGGGTATTAGTGATTGGCAAAAGGCGTTTAATCGTCAAGATGCAGCAGGTTGCGCAGCACAGTATGCTGAAAATACCATCATGCTTGCTAAACCTTTTGGTGAATTCAAAGGTCGTCAAGCCATTGAATCATTTTGGCAAGGAATAATGGATAAAGGGTTTAAAGATGTTGATTACACACACGTTACTTGGGAGGCTATGGGTGATGACGGCTATATCTTAACTGCTCATTGGACCATGAATAGCGCATTTGGTGTGGTACATCGTGAGCATTGGCAGATACAAGCTGATGGTAAAGCGCGTTTAGCTTATGATGAATTTGAGGTGCAAGGCGAACGATAAACCGAAAATTTAATTAATTCCACTTGCGTATCGAAAGGTTAACCTTCATGTGCCAGAAACTCGATAATTTGTTCCATATTGAGATTGTAGTCGTCAGCTCGAACGCATTTGACAATTAAATCGTCGGTGACGGTAGCCAGGTCGATCTTTTGGCCAACTTCAAAGTGATCCGGTTTTAAATGATAAAACGGTTTGACTAGTGGGCGGATAGGATCTTTAGGGTTGTGACCTTCAACAATGGCCAATCTGTTGGATTCTAACTGCACCACTGCGCCGACAGGGTAAACCCCCATGCAGCGAATAAATTCGTCGACTAAATCTTTGTCGAGCTCATTTTTGTCTGCCAAAGCTCGTAATATACTAAAGGCTTTTACCTGAGCATAACCCTCTTTATAACAACGATGAGACGTCAATGCATCGAAGATATCGCAAATGCTGATCATCCGTCCATACAGGGTGATTTTTTCAGCCGGTACGCCAAAGGGATAGCCTTCACCGTTGAGCTTTTCATGGTGCAAGCTGGCAACCTCTAAACTTAACGGGCTGATGCCAGGGGTGTTCTTCATGATCTCAATGGAGTAACTGGCGTGAGTTTTCATAATATGAAACTCTTCATCGGTTAATCTGTCGGGTTTGTTCAAAATCCGATCGGGGATCATGATTTTGCCGACATCATGTAAAAATGCACCAATCGCTAATTGATTAACAATGGCTTTGTCGATTTTTTTATACACGGCAAACATGGTCATCAATACCGATACCGATACCGAATGTTCTAATAAATATTCATCTTTATTACGGATGTTAATCACGCACGAAAGGGCATTAGGATTATTAAAAATAAGGTCGGTAGACTCAGTGGTAATTTTTTGCACTGGGTCCATGTCTAATGGCAAACCATGCTGGGCATTATGAAACAGCTTTTTTTGAATATCTTTTGATTCGTTAAACACCTGGCGCGCTCTAACGATTTCTTGATTAAAGAAATTCGGTTTTGTTATAGGGCGAGCAGGCGCAACTTGACGAGGTGGCTGTGACTTTGGCGCATGGTCTTTGGTGACCGTTTCTTTAGTGATCACTTCTGTTTTGCTGGTGTCGATTAATAACTTGGTAACCGATTTGCGTTTTAATGCCTCAATAACACGTTCGCTTTTAAGCACGCCAGGCTTTGTGAGCGAAAACGTGTCTTTAGGTTCGGTGATTTCGACCACATACATTCCAACTCGTACGTCAGTAATGTCATGTTCAATCAGCATAAATCGGTTCCTTGAGGCTATTGAGTCGCATTATTGTTATCAACCACAGCGTACTTAATGTGTACGTCATGTTACAAGATAGCTTATTTAATTAGGTAATATAAGCGAAATAACACTACCGAGTTCAAGCTTTACTGCAAAAGTGACATACATTTTTTCGTGTTGTTAATCAATGATGTATTAACCGTAATAAATTGCAGTTTATGCTGAATTTTATTTAAGGTCCAACAGCTTTGAGAGATGAATATTTGTTTGTATTATTTTTGCACGATCTAGTTAGTTCAAGTCATTAAATGATGATGAAACAGCAGGCATTGATCGCTGTCACCTTCAATCGCCCCTGGCGCAAACCTCTTCGTTTTAATTGAACGAATAAGCATCAAGTGCTAACAATTCATACTCAACATCTTGGTGTATTTTGTGAGCTTGAGTGTTGCCACTTGCACCAAGTACCGACATTAACGGTAAGAAATGCTCCTGAGTTGGGTGGTTAAATTGAGCATGCGGAGCAAGTTGTTGGTAGTTCAGTAAAGACTCAATATCATTATTTACCAGCTTGTCTTCAACCCAATACCTAAATTGGTTCATCATGTCGACCCCATTAACGGTTTTAGTGCGCTTAAATACCTCGGCTAAATTATGGCTTATCCCGCCGGAGCCAATAATAAGAATATTGTCATGCTTTAGTGAGGCTAATAATTGGCCATATCGATAGTTTTGTGCAGCTCCAAGTCTCGTGTTGATGGATATCTGCACAATAGGGATGTTGGCTTGTGGGTACATTAACCTCAGTGGGATCCATACACCATGATCCCAGCCCTGTTGGGTGTCTAACATTACCTTGATATTGGCCTGCTCAAATAGCGCTGCTATATGCTTAGCGAGTAAGGGCTCTCCGGGAGCTGGGTAACGAATTTGATATAACTCATCGGGAAAACGATAAAAGTCATGAACCGTCGCGGGATGTTGCCCTGCAGTAATCACGACATCGTGACTCACATCAAAATGTGCTGAAAACACCACAATCGCTTTAGGTGTCGTTATTGTGCGCCCCAAGTGCTGCAAAAAACGCGATGTTGTACTGTTTTCAACGGCCATCATTGGGGAGCCGTGAGAAATAAATAATGGACGTTGTGATGTCATGTTGGCTACCTATTTAATGTATGTGTTATATGCAGTCACAATGGTGATTGTTGATCAATGCAGGATTATATAATGTGTGACCGAGTGGCTTTACCTGGCTTGCTAATCACTATATTACGAGTCATTATGAAGATAAATGTGCTAAAAATTGATAAACAATCAACAGGGTGTTGTTAATTTATGGATAAGCTTGAGACTATGCGAACCTTTTTGACTGTCGTGCAAGAAGGCGCATTTACTAAAGCCGCTGACAAGCTAGATTTATCACCACAACTCGTGAGTAAGTACATTTCGGCTTTAGAGCAAAGTTTACAAACGCGGTTATTGCAGCGCACCACTCGTCGATTGAGTTTGACACAAGCGGGCAGTGAATATTACCAACGCTGTGTGCAAATTATTGCTGATATTGATGATATGGAAACGCGCTTAACTCTGCATACTCAAGTGGTATCGGGTACCTTAACCGTGAGCGCGCCCATGTCATTTGGTACCTTGCACTTACCGCAATTGTTAATGGATTTCCAGCGTATCTACCCCGAAATCACCCTCAACATTAAATTATCTGACATTAAAATTGATATTGTAAATGAGGGCATCGATGTGGCAATGCGTATTGGTCAGTTAGCTGACTCATCTTATATAGGTAAAAAAGTGGCACCGATCCGTATCGCTATTATGGCTTCTGCAGAATATTTAGCGCGTTGCGGTACCCCTAAAACGCCAGCAGAGTTACAACACCATACTTACCTTAAATATGCATATTCAGACGATGCGATGTTGTTTTCAGGTTTCGACGATGCGGCTCACTCGCTTCAATTTAAACAACGTCTGGTGGCCAATAATGGTGAGTTATTGGTGAATACCGCTATTTTAGGGGGTGGGATTATTATTCAGCCCACTTTCATAGCGGGTAAAGCATTAGCTGAAGGTAAACTCGTCCAAATACTCAAGGATTATGAGCCTAAGCCTGTAGGCTTGTATATGATGTATGCTAATCGGCAATATTTGGCGGCAAAGGTGGCTTGTTTTGTTGATTTTGTGAGTCAGTATTATCCTCAAATCCCTTATTGGGACGAGAAAGCGTAAACCGCTAAGTCTGAAGATTTGTTACCCTAGTATTGTTGTTATTTCGGTTAAACCGTTATGTTAAGTGATGAGTTAAATTTTACGCTAAGGATGGGTTTTATGTCTGTAACCGCGCAATTAAGATTATTTGTAGATGTAGTTCAACAAGGCTCGTTTGCTAAAGCGGCGGCGTTACATGATATGGATAATTCGTCACTCTCTAAACAAATTAAAAAGTTAGAGTCGACATTAGGCGTGCAGCTGCTTAACCGCTCTACACGTTCATTTGCGTTAACCTCAGCCGGCGAAGAAATTCTCACCCAAGCGCATATTTTACAAAATACCTTAGATGATATTCAAAACATCGCAGACTCTTACCAGTCTGAACCTAAAGGGATAATTCGAATAACCTCGTCCATCTTTTTTGGTCAACATTATTTGCAGCCGGTGATAAGCCAGTTTATGAAACGTTATCCTCACGTGAAAGTGACGCTGTCTTTAGATGACCGTAAAGCTGATATTATTTCCGATCATTTTGATGTGGCTTTTAGGATGGGACGCTTAACGGAGTCGAATTTAATTGCCAAAAAAATTGCCAAAACCCATTTTGCGATAGTGGCGTCTAACGATTTTATTGAACGTTATGGTATGCCAACGACGCCAGAGCAACTGATAACCTTGCCCGCGGTCATTTATAGCAATGGTGAATCGTCCATAGATGTGATGCGATTAAGCCAGCACCCCCACGGCGAACAGTTTAAAAACTATAAGATGCAAGGCAATTTAAAAGTAAGCGATGTCAGCTCGATGATTGCAGCAGTGGCAGATGGTTTGGGTTATACCATCATTGATTTATTTAACTTAGAAAAGCCGATTGCGGAATTTAATTTAGTGCCGCTGTTAACGAATTATAGTTTGTCGACGATGGATACTGGCATTTATGCCGTGTATCCACATCGTAAACAAACGTTACTAGTGAGTGAGTTTATTAAAGCGGTGCAAGAGTATATTGGGACTCCGCCATTTTGGTTATCGCACATACCTAACTATAAGCAACTTTATAACGGTTCTACCAATGAGTAATATTGCTATTACGGCATTAAACCGTCGACGATATATTGGTTAATATTGTCAGTTGCGGCTAAACGAATCGCTTTAGCTGGGGCGTATTCAGGGTCGTCTAACCACGCCTTTGCAGCTTGAGAATTTGGAAACTCAATGATCACTTTTATTTGGCCTTGTTCACCCAATAAATCGATACCTGAGCCGCTAGCTGCAAGGATAGTGCCGCCATGTTTAGCAACCGTTCCGGCAGTGATTGAATTTGAGCCTGGATTGTATTTTGCGTACAGTTCTGGATCGCTAACATCATAATTAATGATAAAAAATGCGCTCATTTAATTTTCCTTATTATTCGTTTATTTCACTGACAAAATGCATATATTGTTGCATGTCACCCACAACCGCCTGTTCCATTATTGCCCCTGTGATTTTGGCATAAGGTTGGTTGAAATGGATATCCCATACGTCAGACTCTTTACGCCAATGTTCATAAACCACTAAGGTGTTGTCATCATCTTGAACGGTGTAAAGATCAAATAATAAATTACCATTTTCTTGACGAGTGTGTTGAATATGGTCTTCAAACTGTGTCAAAAGAGGCTGGCGAAATTCAGAATGAATTGGGAAAATAAAGAAAATTGAAAATATATCATCTTCGGGATTGGCAGGTGTCATCGCAACTGGATAAGGTTTGGTATCATTTACTTTGTACACTTGTGGAGCGGTAGCTAATGCGTCACCTGATAACGTAATAAAATTTTGGGTATAAGCTTGGTTTTTATGAAACTCAAATGCGGTCGCATCTTGCCAACGTTCGTAAGCAAAGAAAATATTCGGGTTGGTGTTATCAACAAAAATAGCCATATCTGTATTACCCTTTTCTTTACGGGTGCCATTCTTGTTGGTGATTAATGCATCTTTAAAGCTCTGCTGATGTAGAGGCTTTACGGTAAATTTAATTATTTGCGTTAACATGCAATGCTCCAAACTTATGATGTAGTTGTTGAATCAAGTGTTGATATCGATAAGCACTTTAGAGATCGTAACGATGATAAAAAGTGCTTCAAAGGAGTCTGACTCCAATTATTTTTTCAGATAAACTCGTTCTTCATCATTAAAAACCCGCTAAAACAATTTTGCCTTTAGCTTGCTGAGTTTCTAAGCGCTCGTGAGCTCGGCGTAAGTTCGTCGCATTAATCACACCATAATGTTCACCCACAGTGGTTTTAATCTGGCCGCTATCGATTAACTTCGCGACATCGTTAAGCAGTTGATGTTGGGCTTGCATGTCTTCGGTCTTAAACAAAGAGCGAGTGAACATCAGCTCCCAGTGAATTGAAATGCTTTTCATTTTAAACGGCATAATGTCTAAGCTTTGTGGATCGTCAATTAACGCAAATTGACCTTGTGGCTTAATCACCTTTTCTATTTCAATTAAGTGTTCAGAGGTATTGTTTAAACTCACAACATAGTCGACTAATGGCAACTGTTTTTCGGCAAACTGTTCACTCAATTTATAACGATGATTAATAATATGATCAGCGCCTAAGTCTTGTAACCATGACACGGTTTCTGCTCGTGATGCTGTGGCAATAATTTCAAGTTGGGTGAGCTGTTTTAGTAATTGCACCATAATTGAGCCCACGCCACCGGCTGCGCCGATAACCAAAATACGTTTGTTGGCGTTGTCTTTATCCACTTTTAGGCGGTCGAACAATAATTCCCATGCGGTAATGGCGGTCAATGGCAAAGCAGCGGCTTCGTCAAAAGACAAGTTTTTTGGCATATGGCCCACGATACGTTCGTCGACCAGTTGGTATTGTGCATTACTACCTGAACGAGTCACATCACCGGCATACCATACTTTGTCGCCAGGCTTAAACAAGCTGACATTTTCACCCACGGATTTAACGATACCAGCAGCATCAAAACCTAATATTTTCCATTCACCTTCAGGTGCCGGCATATCTTGACGAATTTTAAAGTCGGCAGGATTAACAGACACCGCTTTGACTTCAACCAGAATGTCACGGTCTTGCGCAACAGGCATATCTAACTGAATATCTTGTAATGATAATGGATCGTGTACCGGTAGATTTTGCTGATAACCAATGGCTTTCATGGCAGTAGCCTCTTAATAATATCGTGATGATGAATGAATACATGTGGCAATACGTATACGTAAAATGTGTTGCCCATGAGTTGATATCGCCATTGTGCCGTTTTTAGTTAGCGGTAAAAAGAGCAACTAAAGCCAATCATTATGGATATATATGACCATAATAAGTGGCCGTTATGGTGTTCCGCATTCATAAGTGAGAGGTCACTTATTAATGCGGATTGGTATTAATTGCTTGATAATGATTTAATTATCACTTTGGTTACATTTACTCGCCCAATCACTCAATAACATTCGAGCATGACATGACTATCCCTAATATTGGCTTCAACCATGAAAAAACCAACCAAGCTGAATTAGAGATTATTGAACTGTCTAATTTGTATTGTCGACCTAACATGGAACACGACCCTCAAGCACCTCATCGCGTGTCATTTTTTATGTTGATCTATATTAAACAAGGTGAGGGCAAGCATTATGTGGACTTTACCGGTTATGACTTTAAGGCCGGTTCATTAATCTTTGTGCAGCCAGATCAGGTGCATAGTTTCGATTTTTCGCATCAGCCTCAAGGTAAAGTATTACTGTTTACCCAAGCCTTTTTAGATAAAGTGCATGCCAATATGCGGCTACCTAATTACACCCCAACACATTTAAATCAACAGCATAATCCGCTATTGCAACTCGACAATGTTAACCACGCCCGCACAGAAACGTTGATTAACGAAATACTCACCGAAAGCACAATAGAACCGTCTGAGCCGTTAATTGTCATGTATTTATTTTCAGCGCTCGCCTTGTTATTACACCGCTTACGTCCCGCGTTAAGCCACGATAACTTGTCAACAGACCAAAGCCTTAAGTTATCGAAATTCTTTAGTTCAATGCAACAGCATGCCCATAAAGTACGAGATGCTAATTGGTTTGCGGGGCAAATACACACCACCTACAAAACCCTCAATAACATTTGTAAATTAGCAACGGGCTTAACCGCAAAACAGATGATCGATGCTTATACCATTATCGAGATTAAACGGCGCTTGGTGGTGAGCAATGCAACGACGCAACAGTTGGCTAATGATTTTGGTTTTGACGATACCAGTAATTTTGTGAAGTACTTTAAAAACCAAACACAATTAACCCCTAGCCAATTTAGTAAACTCAATACACATTAATTGATGAACCGTTAATAAAGAGTTGAATAAGTCGTGGTGAACGATACGGTTCGACTTTGACCATTTTTGTGCTCATTTACACTCTACTGGGCTATTTTGTTGCGCGATACAATGTCCTCATTGAAACCAGAGGGCTTACCCATGAATACCATTACTAACAAAATCATCGCAGTTAACAGCACATCAGCAGCGCGTAAATCAATCGTCAGTGCACTTGTTACCAGTGCACTATTGGGTGGAGCCTTAATGTCTGGCAACAGCGTTGCGGCAACCGAAAAATCACAAACTCAAGTCAGCTACAAGCAACAGGTTGTTGAGTTAGTGAGCAGTATTGAAACGGGCAACCCAGCGCCAATTGGCTATATCAACCCTAACAAATACATTCAACATAACTTAGCCGTTGCCGACGGTTTAGCCGGTTTTGGTGCGGTAATGCAGCAGTTACCTAAAGGCAGCGCAAAAGCTCAGGTTAAGCGTGCATTCCAAGACGGTAACTATGTGGTTACGCACACGGAATATAACTTCTTTGGACCTAAAGCGGGCTTTGATATTTTCCGCTTTGAAGACGGTAAAATTGTTGAACATTGGGATAACCTACAAACCATCGCCGCTGCAAATCCAAGTGGTCATAGCCAGTTTGACGGTGCAACAGCAGTGACGGATTTAGGCAAAACCGAGCAAAATAAAACCTTAGTGGCCGATTTTGTAAACACCATTTTGATCAAAGGTGATATGGCCAAAATAGGTCAATTTATTGGTAGTGAAGATACCGATTATATTCAGCATAACCCGAATATTGGCGACGGCTTAAGTGGCCTAGGCAAAGCCTTAGGTGAGCTCGCTAAAATGGACATGCCAATGGTGGTAAAAACTAACCATAAAATATTGGGCCAAGGTAACTTTGTGTTATCGATTAGCGAAGGCACATTCATGCAGCAACATGTGTCATTTTATGACTTGTTCCGTGTGCAAGAAGGTAAAATTGTAGAACATTGGGACACCATTGAAACCATTCCTGCTCAGGCTGATTGGAAAAACAGTAATGGTAAATTTGGTTTTTAATCGCCAATGAGTTGTGTACTACATTTTATAAAACACAGGCCGCTTATCGCGGCCTGTGTTGTTTTATGCACATTGTTTATGGCGTCAGTAATTGCCTTAACGAATGCCTAAATTGCTTAAACATCGGCTCCAGGCTATAGCGATGATGCTGAATGACATCAACATTGGCATGCCAACCCATATCTTTAAACTCACTGGGTAACAACACCAATCGGCCACTGTTAACGTACTCATTGGCGATATGGTTGGGTAATAAACACCAGCCATTGCCCTGCAATGTCAGTTCAAGTAACACATAATAGTTATCGGCATACCAAATGTCTGGGCTTAAGGCGAGCTGAAAGTCACTGGATTTGTTATTGCGTGACCGCATTAGCAATTGTCTATGCAGCTTTAAGTTGGCTAAGTTGTTCGATTCTTGTTGGGCTAATGGATGAGTACTCGCTACGTAGAGATCAAACTTAATTGCCCCAATGGATTCATAATCAATGTGAGAGGGGATCGACAGCTCACTAAAAATAATCCCGGTGACGGCTCTATCTGTGTCAATCAAGTCGACAATATCAATGCTCGATGCGGTAAAAAATTCCAGTGTAGTATTGGGAAAGTCGATTTCTAGTTGATTAACCATACTGGAGAGTTTTTGGAAGGGAATGCCTTCATCTAAACCAATTGTGAGCTCGGAAATAAAAGGTTTATCAAGATGTTGAGCGCAAGAACGTAAGCGTTGATGCTGCGCTAATAACACTTGCGCATGTGATAACAACGTATGTCCCGCCTGGGTAAGTTGTGGGTAACGGCCGCTGCGGTCAAATAGCGCAGCATTGCAGTCTATCTCAAGGTTGATGACATGTTGGCTTACCACAGATTGCGCTTTATTGAGTGAACGCGCCGCCGCTGAAAACGAGCCTGTTTTAGCCGTTGCAACAAACGCCTCGAGTTGATCAATGCTATACATATCGCTTTTCCAGATAGTATCTAACTATTAAGTATCCTTATATTGGATGAGAATAAGCCAAACGTCACCAATAATTGAGTTTATTATGCAAACAAAAGAGAGAATATTCCACGCGGTGTCTTTTGAGATATTGGCAGCAGCCATCATAGTCCCTGTGAGCGCCATGCTCATGGAGAAAAGCACCATCGATATGTTGGTGGTGAGTATCGGCATATCGTTATGCGCAGTCACTTGGAATTATATTTATAATATTTGGTTCGATAAATTATTAGGCAGTGACAGAGTGACGCGTAATTTATCCACTCGTATTGTCCATGCAATGTGTTTTGAAGGCGGCTTGCTAGTGGTAACCCTTCCTGTGGTTTCGTGGTATTTAAGTTTAAACCTAGTTGATACCTTAATGCTTGAAGGCGGCGTGTTGGTGTTTTTCTTTGTTTATACCGGCGTATTCAATTGGCTTTATGATAATTATCAACCTTATCAGCGCTGGTTTGGTAAAACGTCTATCCGTCGTAACCTGACAGAGCCAAATCGTTAAGGTGTTTGAGTATTGCTAAGCTTTTATTCGGCCGTCACGCTTTGATTGAGTGTTTATGCAAGGTTCGGTTCTATCACTGTTACGATGACTGTGGCATCATTACTGGTCATTATTGCGCCGTCATGTCGCTAGGATTAGCCAGTCGATATTGCCATTAAGAAGGACCCAAAGCGTGAAATATTACCATCAGTTTCGGGTCGCCTCGGTATTTGTCTGGATATCATTTGCCTACATATCTCTATTTGCTTATTCAGTCTGTGCAGATACATTGGTGCCCTTTACCAGTGATGGCTGCAGCTCGTTTCCTAATGGGACCTTTGAGCAAAGTGAATTATGGTTGGCATGTTGTCAAAAACACGACTTTGATTATTGGAAAGGCGGCACATTTGATGACCGCTTAGCATCAGATAAAGCGTTACGTGTTTGCGTCGCTAATGTTGGCCAACCGCAGATTGCGTTATTGATGTTAGCTGGCGTTCGAGTGGGTGGTTCGCCTTACTTACCGACACAATTTCGTTGGGGTTATGGTTGGCCGTATCCAAGGGATTATGGTGCATTAACGCCAGATGAGGATCAGCAAGTCGAGTTGTTGACCGCCCCGCTAGTGGATCCAAAATAAACTCAGTTATGTTAACGATCTAAACTAAAAAGTCTTAACGATTAATCTATAGCGTTAATATTTAACACTCCACGACGAACTTAACATCGTGATATAGACACTTGTCGATGTGCTATTAGCCGTTTCAGTAGCATCCTCTCACATTAAAGAACACGCTTATCTGTCAACTCCTGACATAGATCAACAGCACTTTTAGCAACACTTTTAACAGCATTCATAACAGCACTTCTAAAAACATTTTTAACGATACCATCCAAGCTACTTTTCCACGTTGCAGGTGTTTATTTAATCGATAATGTTTGATTAAGCTTACGCGTGAACATGTTTTATCCGATAGTTCTGGTGATTTACACAGTCTGTATCATGGATGGTAACCTCATCACCCAGCAGGTTTTGCTGCAAAGTAATAACGATTTTCTTAGCGCTCCACTATTAAGTGGTTGTATTTCATGTAAATTCTTGTTTTGGCGATTAGTTTTGCTCATCAACTCATACACAATCAATGACTAAGTTGGTGCATTTGTTTATCATCATGACTTGCACAGCTAATGTTGTTCAGCATACAATCGTGCGCTGAAATTAAGCTAACACCTGTACGCTAAAATGAATGTATTATCTCGACTGAACAATATCACTGCGAAAACCTTATTTCACACAGATTCGATAGGCAGTTATTTTGAGCCTATTATGCAACGTATTAAACCCGCTTGGCGCACTCATTGGTTTCGGGCAAAAGTGTTGGGGCATGAGTTGCTTGGTGCCGATGTTTTGCAGTTAGACTTGTCTCCAGAAAAAGCCTGGCCGCAAGCAAAAGCTGGCCAACATGTGTTACTGACGGTAGAAATTAATGGCCGTTTAATGACCCGACCTTTTTCAATATCGTCAGCGCCCGAACAATCTCATAGCCAATACCTAAAAAAGCGTGTGATTCGTTTAACCATTAAAACGAATGCTGATGGGGCTTTTACTGCAACATTGTTGGCGAACATTGCCACGGGTGGATATGTCAATTTAAGCGCGCCACAAGGTGAGTTTATATTAAGTGAGAGTGTCCTTACTCAACCGTCAACACCATTGTGGTTTGTGGCGGCAGGCAGTGGCATTACGCCCTTTATGGCTATGCTCAACCAGCTGGTGTTACTACCACAACAACCAAAAAACCCCATTCAATTGGTTTACTTTGCCAAGGCCGGTGAGCATTTGTATGTCGATGAACTCATGGCATTGCAGCAGCAATTAAGCCAGTTTCAAGTGCAATTACTTATTCGTAAAAATGGTCACAACTTAACTGACGCACTGAGTACCTGCAACGTGCAAAGCCAGGTGTTGATATGCGGTCCAAGCCAGTTTAAGGATGATGTTGAACAGCAGTTAGATGTAATGAAACACCCCAAAGCGCAGCGCCAGGCAGAGTATTTTCAGGCGCCAACGTTTGCGAAAACCGCAGCAGGTGAGCAACACGTCCATTTAACTCAACGTGGGCAAACATCTCAGCTTGTGTTAGCCGCAAAGGACACCTTGCTCAGTGGCTTAGAGCAACAAGGCATTAGTGCTAATTTTGGCTGCCGCATCGGTGTATGCCATCAATGCCAGTGTGTTAAAAAATCGGGCGTTGTCAGAAATCTGCGTACGGGCGAATTATCGCAGCCGGGCGAGCAATTAATTCAATTATGTATTTCTCAGGCGGTAACGCCGCTTGAGCTGGAGCTGTAGTTCGATGAATAAAAATATTAATTTTGAGCAGTTAGCCACTGAGCTTGATGAGTTAAAGCGTCAAACACTCGCTCAAGTTGGCGCAAGCGACGCAGCTTATATCCGCAAGGTTATTGTATGGCAACGGTCGTTAGAGTGGGGCGGTCGTGCATTATTAATGCTGGGTTTTCTGCATCCCGTATGGTGGATTATTGGTGTATTGAGTTTAGCCAGCGCTAAAATTCTCGATAACATGGAAATTGGTCACAACGTGTTACACGGTCAATATGATTGGATGAACGATCCTCATATTAACTCGCGCCAGTTTGACTGGGATATTGCCTGCGACGGTAAAAGTTGGCAGCGTATTCATAACTATGAGCATCACACTTATACTAATGTGATTGGTAAAGATCGTGATTTTGGTTATGGCTTACTGCGCTTGTCGAATGACTTTACATGGCGACTTAAAAACCTGTGGCAATTTATCACTTACATATATTTAAGTGTGTTATTTCAATGGGGGGTGTCATATCACGAGCTTGCCGCTGAGCGTGTGTTTATGGGCAAAAAGAAACAAGGTAGGGCATCTAAAGTTGATGCGAATGAGCTCAAACGTCGTTTCTTTAGTAAAGGCGGTAAGCAACTAGTGAAAGATTATGTGGTATTTCCATTGATTGCTGGGCCACTATTTCTGTGGGTATTGGTGGGTAATTTAATTGCTAACTTACTGCGTAACCTGTGGACTTCAACCATTATTTTCTGTGGTCATTTCACTTCCGATGTTCACACCTTTAGCCAGGCTGAGTGTGAAAATGAAACGCAAGGGCAATGGTATTATCGCCAGGTATTAGGCTCGTCGAACATCAAAGGCGGTAAGCTATTTCATATTTTAACGGGCCACTTAAGCTTTCAAATTGAACATCATTTGTTTCCTGATTTGCCGTCGTCACGTTACCAGCAAGTTGCGCCCCAAGTGCAGGCGATACTTTCTCGTCACGGTATTGCGTATCACACCGGGCCTTTTTTACGTCAATATAGCCAAGTGGTTAAGCGTATAGTGCGATACTCGTTCCCTTGAAGCGTGTTATGCCTCTTGTTTGGGTTAAAGATTAAGTATTAGAGATTAGCCAATAAGCATGTGATTTGACGTGCTTATTGGTCGTCATGTTTGATAACATCGCAGAAATTGTTTGATTAACAAGATATCCCATGGCACATACAGATAGCGGTGTAAGAGCGGTCGCAGTACTTGAGGCCAGTAAAGGTTTATTAGCATTGCTCGTCGCCATTGGCTTACATGCCTATGCGGGGCAAAATCTATCGTTACTCGCCATTGATCTGGTGACCCATTTACATTTAAATCCTGCCAGTCATTACCCCAGTATTTTTATTGCCGCTATCGGTTCTATCTCACAAACGAGCTTAACATTAATGGCGTTAGGGGCTGCAGCTTATACTTTAGTGCGGTTTATCGAAGCCTACGGTTTGTGGCATAACTTGCGCTGGACCCAATGGTTTGCATTAGTCAGTGGGGCCATTTACCTTCCTTTTGAGCTGTACGAAATGATTCATCATTTTAGTCTGCTCAGTGTCATCATATTGCTCATTAATCTTGCGATAGTGCTGTATATGTTTCGGGTATTGTTTCCTAGAGTGTCATAGCGATGATTTTACGTATTGGTCTGAAATGTTGCTCTGAGGTTAAATAGATTAAAAATTGTAAATCTAATAGTTTTTATGATTTAAAATGATCTAATATCAATTGCATAGAGTATAAATAAACTTAGATTTTAACAATACAGCGTCAAAGCTGAACAAGATCAATATTACCAACGTAATAGACGTTGTATTGTTGTAGTGATTCATTCATCAACATAAGGAGTTAACATGACAGACATCGATATTGGTATCAACAAAGATGACCGCCTTAAAATTGCTGAGGGTTTGAAGAGCTTATTAGCTGATTCATATACACTTTACTTGCAGACCCATAACTTCCATTGGAATGTCACCGGAATTCATTTCCGTGAGTTACATTTAATGTTTGAAGAGCATTACACAGAGCTTGCCACCGCAGTAGATGATATCGCAGAGCGCATTCGGACACTTGACGTCGCAGCGCCAGGCACATACAAAGAATTTGCTCGTTTAAGCTCGATTAAAGAAGTCGAAGGCGTACCTTCTTCAGCAGATATGGTTGATTTACTGACTAAAGGCCATGAACAAGTGGTTAAAACATCACGCGCAGTGCTTAAATTAGCCCAATCCGCTGATGATGAGTCAACGTCAGCGTTAGTGTCTGACCGTATGCGTATACATGAAAAAACCGCATGGATGTTACGCGCAACCCGCAAGTAAGCGTGCTTTAACAACACATATCGTTATAAATCGCTGGCTTTAGCCAGCGGTTTTTGTTTCTGGCTAGAAAAAGCCAACCAAACCCGTTAATGTATGTTTTTTATTTTATGATGATGCTACCGTGACCGAAAATACACTGCTTACTGAACTTGCTAAACACTTATTTGCACAACGAAATCACGCTAATCCTAACGCCGATTTTGAGGCTTTTACTGCACAAAATATTGACCAGGCTATCATAGTGCAACAAAAAATGGCTGCATTAAATGGTCATATTGCCGGCTGGAAATGCCTTGTTCCGCAAGCAAACGATCAACTTATTGTGGCGCCGATTTTACAAGCGGCTGAACATGGCCAGCAGTGTGGCATTATCCCAACGATAAAAAATGAGCTGGCTTTAGCACTTATTGAGCCTGAAATCGCTTTCATCTTAGGCGAGGATATTGAGCCTTATCAACACTACACTGATGATGAGATTGACAGTGCTATTAGCGCGACCCATATGGCATTGGAATTAATTCAAAATCGTTTTAGCCGCGACAGTCAACCAAGCTATTTAGAAAAGCTCGCTGATGGTTTAAGTAACCAGGGGGTGTATATTGGCCCTCAAATTCCTAAGTCGGTTGCTTATCAAGCAAGCCATGTTGATGTTGTGGTAACGGCAAATAATCACCAGCAGTCTTTTAACGGTAAGCATCCGTGTGAACTGCCGCAATTACCTGTGTATTGGATGATTAACTACTTAGCACAAAAGGGCATAAAACTCAGTGCAGGACAGGCGATCATTACCGGTTCCTATTGCGGCGTGGTAAAAGTGCCGATGGCGACAGAAGTCAGTATTGAATATAAAGACATTGGCCAATTTAGCGTCAGCTTTGTTGATGCATTAGCGTAAATCTGCTGCGGATTTAGACAAAAAAAGCGCCTTAGGCGCTTTTTTTATTTGGATTCTAATTGAGTAAAAAACTCTTCAAGTTCTTGGTTAACCGTGTCGGTATCGCCGGTGGCTTTTAAGTACGAACGTAGGCCAATAATGTGTACCTGGAGTTTTTTAGCTATTTTGTGTTTATCAAGTTGTGCGGGCAAATCACCTTGTTGTTGTGCTTGTTCCACAATATTAGCGAACCGATGTTCAACCTGAGTGAGTAGATCCTTTGCGATATCTAGGGTTTCTTGATGTGATTCATCAAGTTCAGCAAGTGTGCGCATCACCATGCACAATTCACTGGGCACTTGGGCACAGCAAGGTACTATCAGGCTGCGAAGATACTGTTTCAATCCAACCCACGCGCGATCATCTTGAGCTAATTGCTCATTAAGAGCCTGCGTTGAAGTTTCAGCATAATGTATTAACGTTTGATTAAATAAATCTGCCTTGCTACCAAATGCGGCATAAATGCTGCCTGGTCGCATATCCATAATGGTTTGGATTTCTCGCGTAGAAGTGGCCAAAAAACCTTTTTGCCAAAACAGATTCTTTGCTTTTTCAAGTACATCTTCGCGATCAAATTTAGAAATATTAGCCATGAGCCCCTCTTTAGTTACTCTCATTTTACGATATACCAAGGAGGTAAGGCCAGTTTATTGCATTAATTTTTAATCACGAATGGTTATAGCCCATGTCTATTTGACTCTACATAACGCTAAAAAAACGCAAAGTAGTGCTTTTGCTCTACTTTGCGTTATTAACAAGGGAGAGTTGGCTATATAGGATTACGACCACACACCGTCTTCGGTTTTACCTTGAATTTTTACATCAGCCAGTTTGAACTCTGGTTTGTTAGTGGTTTTAAGCTTAACTTGATAGTCGCGGGTTAAATTTACGATGGTTGGCGTTAACAGCATCAATGCACTGATATTCACCACCGTCATTAAGCCCAGTGCCATGTCGGCCATGTTCCACACCTCTTTTAAGCTGGCGTTTGCGCCCCAATACACCATGCCTAAATACAACAGGGTGTAACCGGTACGGCCATAAATATTATCCAGCTTAAACAGGTGTAAATTACTTTCGGCATAGGCGTAATTGGCCACCACAGAAGTAAAAGAGAATAGGGTGATAATAATGGCCACAAACATATCGCCGCTGATGCCCATGTGGTGCGTCATGGCATTTTGAGTAATACGAATGCCCTCCATTTCGCTGCCGATATTACCTTGCGCCAGTAAAATCACAATCGCGGTACAGCTACACAACACCATAGTGTCGATAAACACCCCCAGCATTTGCACGTAACCTTGCGCAACCGGATGGTTAGGCACCGGCGTCGCACCTGCCGCCGCATGCGGAACGCTACCGGCACCGGCTTCGTTTGAATATAAACCACGTTGAATACCATTTTTTATCGCCGCGCCTAATGCGCCAGCGCCAGCTTCGGTTAAGCCAAAGGCCGAGTTAAAGATATCCATTAATACTGCAGGCACTTGCTGAATATTGATTAAGGTCACCGATACTGCAGCCAAAATAAAGGCGAGTCCCATAAACGGCACAATTAATTCTGCAAAGCGGGCGATACTGCGCAGGCCGCCCATCACAATAATGCCGGCAATAAAGGTGATAACAGCACCTGAATACACACTAGAAATCTCGAAGGTGTGATTAAGGGCATCAGTAATCGTGTTTGCTTGCATAGCACTAAAGCTAATGCCGTAACCTAAAAATAAGCACAGGGCGAACAATATCGCTAGCCAGGGTTTATTCAGCCCCGCTTGAATATAATAAGCCGGTCCACCACGGTATTCTTTATGATCGTCACGGACTTTATACAGCTGGCCTAAGATACTTTCGGCAAACCCGGTCGCCATACCCAGTAGCGCAATCACCCACATCCAAAATACTGCGCCGCTGCCGCCAAGAGATATCGCCATGGCGACGCCAGCTAAGTTACCGGTACCTACCCGGGCAGATAACCCGGTACATAAGGCTTGATAAGAACTGATCCCAGATTTATCGCCCTGGGTACTGCCTTTCATGACTTTAAACATGTAAACAAAGTGGCGCAGTTGAATAAACCGTAACTTCAATGAAAACCACACTCCTGCAAATACTAATATGTAGATCAGTACTTGGTATTCGCCCCATAAAACATTATTAGCGAACGACACAATTTCATTAATCATTGAACAAATCCCTTGATTTATCTATTTTTTTTGAGCTTTTTTCTTAGCCGCCTTAAGCTGTCTGACGTTTATATCGTCAGTCCATGAACTCAAAAGTGGGTCAGCATTTTTTATCGGTAACCGCTTAATAAATAGACTGAAATAGAATTAAGTTAAACAGCTCGGTAGAATGGTTATGCAATTAAAGTACATTAATAACACTAAAGGCTTTGAATTTGAAGCGTCGTTAACAGCATATCGATAAAAAAGTCACCTAGTGGTTCATTTCACGGTGGGCTTGTGGGGAGGAGACAATATTGATTGGTTTTTTCGGGTGATATTTACGCAAATGATAAGTGTCGTTAGGTTGATTATTGTTTGCTGTGAGATTATAGGGTTGCGTGAATAAGTTAGGATGATAAATATGGCAAATCTGAATCTGCCTTTTAGTGCAAATCAACAACAATTAGCACTGTTACGATTGGTTAACTGGGGCCTAAAAATAGGCCTTATTGTGTTTGCGGCTGATTTATTTGGCTTAACCACACCGCCAACAACCTTAAGCTATGTATTGATTATCGAAGCGTGTTATGTAGGGTTTAGTTATCGATTTCATCGCCTGAGTATCGATAATCACGGTTTATTGTTTTTAACCTTATTACTCGACACCTTATTTTGGGCCACCTGGTTGTATTTCACCGGCGGTGCCACCAACGCGTTTGTATCATTACTGTTGCTGCCGATAGCCATTTCAGCAATTACCTTACCTCGTTGGGCGCCCTGGTCGTTAACGGCGTTGTCGACTGCGGTTTATAGTTTGATGATTATCAATATTCCTGATCACAGCGTTGATGATACAGTTAACACTGCAGCGGATATGCATGCGGGCCATGATATGAGCCAAATGGCAATGGACATGCCTGCCAATCCCAATATGAGTCACAGCATGAATATGAGCATGGACATGGGCTCACATTATTTAGGCATGTGGTTCAATTTTGTTATTTCAGCGTTAGTGTTAACCATTACCGTGGGCTTTATTGCTAAACGTATTCGGCAAAAAAATGTTGAGTTACGTTATTTACGTGAAGCGCAATTAAGGCAAGAAAAGATCCTTGCCTTAGGTACCGCATCAGCGCAAATGGCGCACCAACTCGCCACGCCATTGGCAACGTTACGCTTATTAGTGGATGAAATATCAGACACTGCCCATGATGCCGAGCAAACTGAATTACTGGCAGATATGCAGCAAGCACTCAACCGCTGTGAAGTGACCTTAAGCGACTTACGCTTAGCGACTGAGTCCATTCGTGAGCAAAAACTGTTGCAACAATCGGTTGCTAAGCTGGTGGCCTTGCTGTCAGAGCAGGTCAGTTTATTAATGCCCGAAACACAATTAAGCCTGCATATTTCCCCTGAAGCAGAAACCGCCATTTTGCATACCGACATGAGTTTACTACCGGCGTTATTGGCGCTCATTCAAAATGGCGCCCAGGCTAGTGAAGACAATCAACAAGGTGCCAAAGTCGACATTAGTATCAGCGTATCGCAATCGTCATCTCGTTCAGTATCTCGTTCGCCATTTACTCAGATAATGCCTCAAGAGATCAGCATTATTATTCGCGACTATGGCGTGGGTATTGCGACGCATTTATTATCTACATTAGGGCGAAAGATGGTTAATAGCCCTAAAGGCATGGGGATTGCGGTATTATTAAGCCACACCAGTTTTGAGCGTTTAGGGGGCAAGTTATACCTTAAAGCGCATCCACAGGGCGGCACAGAAGCCACCGTGACCTTACCATTAGCAGCCAAAGCGGATCACACAGAGGTTTAACGGATATTGTTAAGGGTACATGAGACGTAGATGAATAAATTACTCATAATTGAAGATGATAGCGCGTTAGCGACTATTTTAGCGCGTCGCCTTACTCGCCACGGTTTTGAATGTAAAACCTGTGACAATGCCAGCGACAGCTTGCTAATGGCCAGGCAATTTGTGCCAACGCACATTGTACTCGACATGAAGCTGGCACAAAGCAATGGTTTGTCGTTAATCAAACCGTTAAGGCAGCAATTACCCCATGTGTATATGGTATTGCTCACCGGCTTTGCCAGTATTGCCACTGCAGTAGAAGCGATACGTTTAGGTGCAGATAACTACCTTGCTAAACCTGTCGACACCCAAACCCTGCTCAATGCGCTACATTCATCCAGCACCACTTTTAGTGCAGAACCCGATGAATTTGAAGCCATCGCCGAGCAACCCCTCAATCCCAAACGATTAGAATGGGAGCACATTCAACAAGTGCTCGCCAATAATAATGGCAACGTATCAGAAACCGCCCGCCAACTCGGCATGCATCGCCGTACTTTGCAGCGCAAGTTATTAAAAAAGCCCACGGCGGATAATCGATAGTGTTTAATTTTTTGTTGGGTGGGTATAGATACAGGGTCACCGCATGAGTGTTTAATTTTTAACCTAACTACTAAATCCAGCCTTTAATACTGCTTCAAGCATCGATGGATTCATCATGCATCGCTTTTGTTTTCCAACAATGCTTATCTTCGTCG
>NZ_JCAYNV010000032.1:0-19143 GCF_059758055.1 Shewanella sp. MF05956
CCGGTGTCGCGTATCTTAATGCCGGTAACACTTTAGCGAGTATCAGCCTCACCACCAGTGATGGCGTGAGTGCAACCAACACGGTGAGTACCACCTTAGTCAATGACGTTGAAACCTTAAGCCTCACCAATGGCAGCGCAACCGAGCACAGCACCGTTGCTGGCACCGTAATGGGTACGTTCACCTTAACGGATGAAGAGGGTGGCTTAACGGTCGACTTTACCTCTGGAAGCAACAGCGAAGGCCACTATGAAATCGTCGGCAACGAAGTTCGATTAACTGCCGCCGGTGTCGCGTATTTGAATGCCGGTAATACTTTAGCGAGTATCAGCCTGACTACCAGTGATGGCGTGAGTGCAACCAATACCGTCGAGACGACTTTAGTTAATGACACTGAAACCTTAACGCTAACGAATGGTTCAGCCACCGAGCACAGCACAGTTGCTGGCACGGTAATGGGCACGTTTACTCTGACTGACGAAGAAGGTGGCTTAACGGTCAACTTCACCTCTGGAACAAATACGTTAGGCCACTATGAATTAGTCGGCAACGAAGTTCGATTAACTGCCGCCGGTGTCGCGTATTTGAATGCCGGTAACACTTTAGCCAGTATCAGCCTGACTACCAGTGATGGCGTGAGTGCAACCAATACGGTCAGCACTACCTTAGTCAACGATGTTGAAACCTTAACGCTAACGAATGGTTCAGCCACCGAGCACAGCACGGTTGCCGGTACCGTTATGGGTACGTTCACCTTAACGGATGAAGAAGGCGGCTTAACGGTCAACTTCACTGCTGGCACTAACAGTGACGGCCACTATGAATTAGTCGGCAACGAAGTACGCTTAACCGCGGACGGTGTCGCGTATCTCAATGCCGGTAACACCTTAGCCAGTATCAGCCTCACCACCAGTGATGGTGTTACAACAACTAATACCGTCAGCACCACCTTAGTCAATGACACTGAAACCTTAACACTCACCAATGGCAGCGCGACAGAACACAGCACAGTTGCTGGCACGGTAATGGGCACGTTTACTCTGACTGACGAAGAAGGTGGCTTAACGGTCAACTTCACCTCTGGAACAAATACCTCTGGTCATTATGAAATCGTTGATAACGAAGTTCGATTAACCGCAGCCGGTGAAGCGTACCTTAATGCGGGTAACACTTTAGCCAGTATCAGCCTCACTACCAGTGATGGCGTGAGTGCGACCAACACGGTTAGCACCACGTTAATCAACGATATCGAAACATTAAGCCTCACTAATGGCACTGCCACCGAGCACAGCACAGTTGCTGGCACCGTTATGGGCACGTTTACCCTGATAGATGAAGAAGGCGGCTTAAGCGTTGATTTCACTGCTGGCACTAACAGTGACGGCCACTATGAAATCGTCGGCAACGAAGTGCGCTTAACCGCCGCCGGTGTCGCCTATCTCAATGCCGGTAACACTTTAGCGAGTATCAGCCTCACCACCAGTGATGGTGTGAGTGCGACCAACACGGTGAGCACCACCTTAGTCAATGACACTGAAACCTTAACCCTCACTAATGGCACTGCCACCGAACACAGTACGGTTGCTGGCACGGTAATGGGCACGTTTACTCTGACTGACGAAGAAGGTGGGTTAACGGTCAACTTCACCTCTGGAACAAATACCTCTGGTCATTATGAAATCGTTGATAACGAAGTGCGCTTAACCGCCGCCGGTGTCGCGTATCTTAATGCCGGTAACACTTTAGCGAGTATCAGCCTCACCACCAGTGATGGTGTGAGTGCAACCAATACGGTTAGCACCACGTTAATCAACGATGTCGAAACCTTAACACTCACCAATGGCACTGCCACCGAGCACAGCACAGTTGCCGGTACCGTTATGGGCACGTTTACTCTGACTGACGAAGAAGGTGGCTTAACGGTCAACTTCACTGCTGGCACTAACAGTGACGGCCACTATGAAATCGTCGGCAACGAAGTGCGCTTAACCGCCGCCGGTGTCGCCTATCTCAATGCCGGTAACACTTTAGCGAGTATCAGCCTCACCACCAGTGATGGTGTGAGTGCGACCAACACGGTGAGCACCACCTTAGTCAATGACACTGAAACCTTAAGCCTCACTAATGGCAGCGCGACAGAACACAGCACAGTTGCTGGCACGGTAATGGGCACGTTCACCTTAACGGATGAAGAGGGCGGTTTGACCGTTGATTTCACCGCAGGCACGAATACTGCTGGCCATTATGAAATCGTTGATAACGAAGTTCGCTTAACTGCAGCCGGTGTCGCGTATCTCAATGCCGGTAACACTTTAGCCAGTATCAGTCTGACTACCAGTGATGGCGTGAGTGCAACCAACACGGTGAGTACCACGTTAATCAATGACGTAGAAACGCTTACCCTCACTAATGGCAGCGCAACCGAGCACAGCACAGTTGCTGGCACGGTAATGGGCACGTTTACCCTGACTGACGAAGAAGGCGGCTTAAGCGTTGATTTCACTGCTGGCACTAACAGTGACGGCCACTATGAATTAGTCGGCAACGAAGTGCGATTAACCGCGGCGGGTGTCGCTTACCTCAATGCCGGTAACACCTTAGCCAGTATCAGCCTCACCACAAGTGATAATGTCACAGCAACTAATACCGTCAGCACCACCTTAGTGAATGACACCGAAACGCTTACCCTCACCGACGGCACAGCCACAGAGCACAGCACGGTTGCGGGCACTGTTATGGGTTCGTTTACCCTGACTGATGAAGAAGGCGGCTTAAGCGTCGATTTCACTGAAAATACCAATACGTTAGGCCATTATGAAATCGTTGGCAACGAAGTGCGCTTAACTGTGGCGGGTGTCGCTTATCTCAATGCCGGTAACACTTTAGCGAGTATCAGCCTGACCACCAGTGATGGCGTGAGTGCAACCAACACGGTGAGCACCACCTTAGTCAATGACGTTGAAACCTTAAGCCTCACTAATGGCAGCGCGACAGAACACAGCACAGTTGCTGGCACGGTAATGGGCTCGTTTACCTTAACGGATGAAGAGGGCGGTTTGACCGTTGATTTCACCGCAGGCACGAATACTGCTGGCCATTATGAAATCGTTGATAACGAAGTTCGATTAACCGCAGCCGGCGAAGCGTATCTTAATGCGGGTAATACCTTAGCGAGTATCAGCCTGACCACCAGTGATGGCGTGAGTGCGACCAACACGGTTAGCACTACGTTAGTGAACGATGCGCCAGTAATCACAATTCTGTTGGTAACAAACTTTATCGAGGATGACGCTTCGAACTCTGTCGGCTCAACTGTTGCTACTTTCCAAACGAGTGATGAAGAAGGCAATAACGTAACTGTGACACTAAGTGACACGACACATTACGTCCTAGGCACGGGCTCAAATGCCGGTAAAGTATTGTTAACCGCAGAAGGGCTTGCGTTGGTCAATGCTGGTATCGATTTACCTGCATTCACACTTATTCCTAATGATGGCGTAAGTGAGGGGCAAAGCGTTAATGTAGATCCCACTGTCACAGCCCAACAAGATGTCATTTTTGCTATAGATGATAGCGTTACTACCGATGAAGATATCGCGATTAATATCGATGTATTAGCCAATGATATTGATGTTACAGGAGCAACCGATACCATAATCTCAATAGTTGCATCGGTCACAAATGGTGCTAATGGCTCAGTGATCATTAATGCCGATGGCACAATCACCTACACTCCAAATACTAACTTTAATGGCACAGACAGTTTCACGTACACCAATACAGAGGGGCAAACCGCAACGGTATATGTCACTGTAAATGCCGTTAATGATATTAGCGTGGCAGTAGATGATGCCGTCAGTACCCAAGAAAATAACATACTCAATGCAAATGTACCTGCCGCGACAGATGTTGATGGAACAGTTGAAAGCTATCAATTAGTTAATGATGTTACAGCAGGTCACCTAGTCTTCAATAATGACGGCAGCTACTCATTTATTCCTGGCAATGATTTCGACTACTTAGCTGTAGGTGAAAGCCGTGATGTGACGTTTACTTACACCGCAACTGACAATGATCGCGGAGTGAGTGAAGTGAAAACGATTACCATCACAGTGGTAGGAACCAATGATGCACCAACCATAAATACCCATGTTGGTAGCACCCAAATTGAAAATATCGCAATGGCTGGCGATACGGTTGCGACGTTCACCGCAAGTGATTTAGACGGTGACAATGTTACCTACAGAATTACCAATGGCAATGCTGAAGGTTACTTTACGATTGATACCAATACTGGCGTGGTGACCTTAACGGCTGCGGGTCAGGCTGCGTTGGCTAATGATGCCTTAATTGACACGCTGTATAATTTGGGTGTTACAGCGAGTGACGGTATTGCTGATTCGGTAGAAATGCTTGCCGTTATCACGTTCGAAGCGACTAACGATTCAGCCATCGTGAGCTCAGCTAACAATATTATCAATGAAACAGATACAGCTATTACCACTAGCGGCACATTAACCGCTATAGATATCGATAATGACAATAATGCCTTTACCCCACAAACGATCGTAGGTACTTACGGTACTTTCACCATTGATGGATTAGGCGTGTGGCATTTCACTGCCAATGATGCATTCAATGAATTGAATGCGAATCAAAGCCTCTCCGAAACCTTTAATGTCACCAGTGTTGACGGTACCGCCAGTACGGTAACAGTGCAAATTAATGGCACTAACGATGCGGCAACAGTGAGCAGTGACAATAACGTTATCAGTGAAACTGATATAGCTATTACCACTAGCGGCACATTAACCGCGATTGATATCGATAATGATAATAATGCCTTTACCCCACAAACG
The DNA here is from genome assembly GCF_059758055.1 of Shewanella sp. MF05956. Lineage (NCBI taxonomy): Bacteria > Pseudomonadati > Pseudomonadota > Gammaproteobacteria > Alteromonadales > Shewanellaceae > Shewanella > Shewanella sp. MF05956. Next base: position 4,860 of record NZ_JCAYNV010000032.1, read on the forward strand.
ATTGTAGGTACTTACGGTACTTTTACCATTGATGGATTAGGTGTGTGGCGTTTCACCGCCAACCATGCATTCAATGAATTGAATGACAATCAACACATCACAGAAACCTTTAATGTCACCAGTATCGACGGCACAGCCAGCACTGTCACAGTACAAATTAATGGCACTAACGATGCGGCTACCGTGAGCAGTGACATCAAGATAATGAATGAAACCGATGCGCCAATTACTACTGGTGGATTACTCACTGCCAAAGATGTAGATAATATAAATAATACCTTCACCCCATCTACCACCGTGGGGATATATGGCACCTTCAGGATTGATACTTCTGGCGCATGGACATTTATAGCAAACTCCGCATTTAATGAATTAAATGCGGGTGATCGTATTTCAGAAATGTTTACCGTAACCAGTGCCGACGGTACGGTAAGCACAGTAACGGTACAAATTATTGGTACTAAAGAGATACTGGCTAACGTTATAGACGACCCCAAATTAGATGACGTTGATTTACCTACCAACGTCGATCCCAATGCCGATCAGTCCGCTAACACTGTTGTTGGAGGAACCGTATCTACTTATAAAAATATAGAAATTAATCAAGATATTGATTTAATAGTTGATGTACTCGGAGCTCAAAACCCGACTTATCAACCCCAAACAGCTAATACTCCAATGTCAGATGAAGTATATCTGAGCGTGTTATCTGAGCGTCCTAATAGCGATGTGCATAATGAAATCGTTAAACCAGCAGAAGCGCTCACTCAAACATTTTTGCAAGAGCTCACGTCATTTTGGAAAGACAACGGGATAGAAACAGCAGCACAATCGCCAACGTTTAATGCAGACACAAATTCGCGTAGTCCAGAATTTGTAAATGATCTGGATAAAATGCAGCAAGACTTAGATACAGCAGCAAAAGAAAAACAAATAACAAACGATCTCAACGTTGGAACCGTTACAGGTGTGGGTGTCACTGCAGCAGCTATTTTTGCCAGTTGGTTGCTCCGTGGTGGCTCACTGTTAGCCAGTCTTATTACCGCAATGCCAGCATGGCGATCACTTGATGTATTACCCATATTGACCGCTGATGAAAAATTAAGAAATGGACAATCAGCAGGCGATGGTGAAGCCGAAGGGAATATTGATCACTTATTTGACGAGCAAAGTTCAACTCATCCATCTGATGACAAGATTAAAAGGTAAAATATGAAAATTGCTGGGCTATCTCCCATTGTGCGTCTTTCTATTGGGTTGAGTTTGCTGACGGTCAGTTTATTGTTGGTTGCCGATTTTTTAGGTTTTATCCCCAACCCTAAGCTTGCCGAATTTACGGCACGTAAAGAAATTGCCGAATCATTAGCAATACAAGTTTCTGCTGATGTGATGAAAGGCGACATCAACTCTGTCGCAGTGTTGATGCACTCTCTTCAACAGCACAATAAAAGTATTGTGTCTCTAGGGTTGCGCGCTAACGATAAACAACTTATTTCCAGTGCAGGCGATCACAGTAAGCATTGGCAGTTAACGGATAAAGACTCATCAACCATAACAAACGTGCTAGTGCCCATCCATGACAAAGACGGTCGATGGGGCTCGCTTGAAGTCAGTTTTGAGCCACTCGATGGCAACGTATGGATTTTTGACCGTGCAGGTTCAACCATTACCATCATTATCTTTATATTAACGGTTGGTTTTTTTGTGTATTGGTTGTTCCTAAAACGAGCCCTAAATGAATTAGACCCAAGTGCAGTCATACCAGACCGCGTTAGCGCAGCACTAAATATATTGGCGGAAGGATTGGTCATTCTCGATAACAACGGACGTATCGTTTTTGTAAACACCGCATTTGAGCGCAAATTAGGCCAGCCTTCACAAATGCTAATTGGCACAAACTTGTCAGAATTAGACTGGAGAACGACAGATACAGATAAGCGTAATGAGCCACACACTCTACCTTGGCAACAACTATTAAAAGGGATAGAAGCGCAACATTCAAACTTAAAGCTATACACCCAATTAAAAGAGTATCTTAGTTTTGCTGTTAATATTGCCCCCATCGAAACCGCAGAGGGTGATATTCGTGGTGTAGTGGTGACATTCGATGATGTAACAGAGTTAGAAAATAAAAATATTGATTTAGAACGGGCTTTAAGTCAAATCAAACATAGCCAACAAGAAATTACATATCAAAACAGGAAGTTGCAGATTCTCGCCACACGAGACTCGATGACCGGACTGTTAAACCGTCGCTCACTCTTTGAAGGTTTCACCAGTTTATTAAGTGAAATGGATGACGATGAAGACACGCTCAGTTGTATCATGCTCGATATCGATCACTTTAAATTAGTGAATGACCGTTTTGGCCATGCTACTGGCGATGTAGTTATTAAATCATTGGCAAAAATTTTATCAGAAACAGCACGTAGTGACGATTTAGTCGGGCGTTACGGTGGCGAAGAATTCTGTATTGTATTGCCAGGTGTAGACGAGAAGCTCGCTGCGGATATTGCAGAGCGGATACGGATAGTGGTGAATAACGTTAATACTGGTGGAGTTAGCGGTATAATTCCATACACAGCCAGCTTTGGAGTATCGAGTGTCACTGGGGGGAAGTTTACACCTGAATTCATCATCGACCTTGCTGATAAAGCACTCTATTACGCTAAAAAATCGGGTCGTAATCAGGTCGCTCGTTGGTCCCTTATAGAAGGTACTGAAAAAACCATTGAACAAAATACTCAAAATGACATTGAGAAAACAGCCCTCATAAGCAGTGAATCAGTGTCATTAACCGCACCTGTAGCTGAGCCTAATAGTGCTGAAAATACAGCAGCGCAAAATTTACACCATCGTATTGCAGAGCTTGAAGCATTAATTTACGGACAAAAAACACATGACTTCGATTTAGCCAATAACGACAGTGATTTCCCTAATCAGATCGTCATGATGGATCGGATTAAACAAGGCATTGCGCGAAGTGTACGTTTAAATACATTATTCGCAGTTTTAATCATTGATGTCGATGCCATGCAAATCATTAAAAACACACTCGGTGAAGCCGCGGTTAATAAGCTGATTAACATACTCGCTAAGCGTTTAAAAAATATGCTGCGTTCAGCAGATTCAGTGGTTATAGATGGCACAACTAAAATTGGTAGCAATCTGTCTCGCACCAGTAATGGTGAGTTTGTCGTATTATTAATGGACATGCATAAGCAAGAAGAAGCCACCTGGGTTATTCAGCGTTTATTTAATTGTTTGTGCGAACCCGTAACAATTGAAGGCACAGAGGTTTTTCTTGATACCCGGATTGGCGTCAGTCTGCACCCAAATGATGGTCAAAACCCTGAAATATTACTCACACATGCTGGTGTTGCTTTACGTGAGGCTAAAGCCACATTAGGTAGGGATATTTGTCTTTATTACAGTAAAGAAACCAATGAACATGCTAAAACCCAATTATATATGAAAGGGGAGCTCCACAGAGCGATAGAACGTAACGAACTATCAATTGAATACCAACCCGTCATCTCAATGAGCACAGGCCGTATTATCAGTTTTGAAGCGCTTTTACGCTGGCGCCACCCTGAATTAGGCTCAGTTTCACCAGAGGTGTTTATCGCCATCGCAGAGCATTCAGGGTTAATAGAAGACATCGGTAACTGGGTGTTAGAAAAGGCATGCAGACAATTAAAAACTTGGCATGATATTGGGCATCAAGACCTAACCATCGCGGTTAATTGTTCCGTTGTACAGTTTAGAGCTTCAGACTTTGCCAATAAAGTCCTAGCCATTGTTACGCAACAAGGTCTTAAACCTAACGCCTTAACCGTAGAGATTACAGAATCAGCGTTAATTCACAATATCAAAGCTGCAGAGTCAAATCTCAATGAACTAAGCAGTGCAGGAGTGAAGATATCACTGGACGACTTTGGTACTGGTTATTCATCTCTTAGCTATTTAAAACTGTTTCCGATTGATATTGTTAAAATTGATAAATCATTTTTAACTGGCTTTCCAGATACCCCTCAAGATGCAGCTATCGTAAGTGCCATCATTGCAATGGTGCACAGCTTAGGATTGCATGTTGTCGCCGAAGGCGTAGAGCTTAATGACCAATTACAGGCATTACAACACTTACAGTGCGATTCAATTCAGGGATACTTATTTAGCAAGCCAATCCCACGCGAACAAGCAACAGCACTGCTCGCTAATCCCACCGATATCCGCCGTCGAGTCTGGGACAGCAAATCTACCAATATGTCTAAAGATAATACCTTACTCGCAGGCGTGCTCAATAATGCCCCTAGAGAAAGAGCGTCATAATCGATTACCTAAACAAACAACGGCATATATTCTCACAATAGCTATATACAGATTTTAAAAGTGAAGAAACCACAAGCTCATCATTACTGATGAGCTTGTTTGGATATAGATAAAAATTGCTATTGTTATTAAAAAGCCAAGAAACCAGCGGTTAAAAAATGTGTTAATCGATAGCGAAGTCGCTTCATTGTTTACCGTGTTCTGGCTCTACAAATAGTGAGCTATTTTTTGCTGAGGCCATTACCTAAATATCATCGACACTTGCATCATCAAGGATAGAGGCTTAATACAATGGCGTTTAAGTCGTCCAGAATCAGAATCTAACAGCCCCATGATAATGCTAACGATTTTATAGCTCAGCGCGATACAGTGCGCCTAACAAATTGCCTGATAAGCTTGTGGGTACAATATTAAATCCAAGGATAAACCAACGTTTGTATAAACGAACATCCCTAAAGTGAAAAGGATGATTGAGCTTTTTTATAAAAATTTTGTTAGCAGACCAAATGTCGCTGTTTCCATGCCAAGATTGATTACCTTCACGCAGATCATTTATGAGGGTTAACAATGCTAATTGACTAAACTCCATTTCATACCATGTTTTTTGATAAGAAATGATGAAGTTATAAGTTATGGATAGGTGAAACTGAAAGCAGTCTTCAGATTTTTTAATAATTTTTAAATGTACGCCATTATCTTCAATATCAATAACAGTTATAGCATTCAACGTACTGATAACCTTTGTCATCGATTGCCTAAGTTTGATCTCAATCTCTAGTTTTTCCGAGCGTTCAGGAAAAGCATCTTTGTCGATATGTTTTCGCACATCTAGAAGCTCTTCAAAACTGTAGGTCTCGTATTTAGGTTCCATCCAAATAAGCTCTCTAAGATATGTCGTGATTCATTAAGGCAGCCAATTTATTAGTCAATAATAAACATTGTTACCCCTTCGATTACCAAGGGACGACTAACATGTTTTTGTCCATATTTTGGACAATAATATATCGTTATTTAACCAATGTTTCGCTTTATCTTCTGCATCTAGAATTCATAATGTGCTTAGTATTTTTCTTGCCAAATTGTTTGAGGCAGTTTCAGTATTTCATCTCGTAACCATTGCCCCGCAGTACCTAAAGTGCGCTGTTCTGTCCAAACAAGGTCGATGCCCTCAAGCTGATCATTTTGTTGAAACGTATAACTGAGCTGAATAAGCTCGCCATTTTCGATAGCATTTGCCACAAGTGATACAGGCAGTTCAGCCCAGGCGTTGCCTAAGCGAACAAGGTCGAGCATCAAATAGGGGTCTTCAATATGCCAAACAGATGGGCTTTTTTTCTCATACTGTTGAGTTGTTCCCTTTACAGGCTGTGCATGACGAATAGCTTGTCGATGTTGCCTCAGGTCGCGATAACTTGCTGGGCTGGTTTGCGCTAATGGGTGGTTTGGTGCACAAACAGGTATTATTTTTGAGTATCCTACACCCCGGAATTGAAATCCAATAGGGTAGCCTTCCTGTTCTGCAATTAAGCCAATGTCTGTAATTCCTTGGCGCAATTGTACCGCCGAATCGCCAGGGGCGGCGGCACAGATTTTTAGCGCCACACTGGGAAATTTTGTTGTAAATTGTTGCAGTATTGGCATTAGAGGCTTGGCGCTGATCCCTTGCTCTACACAAAGGCAGACTTGTGTTTCGATCCCTTCAGCCATTGCGTTTGCAGTTGCTAGAAATTCATTATTGCCTAACAGAATCCCGCGCGCGTGAGGTAAAAGTGCTTTGCCTTCTAGGGTTAACACCGGATTACGCCCGCTGCGATCAAACAGACTGACACCACAGTCCACTTCCAGATTGGAGATTGCAGTCGATATAGAAGAGTGCGCACGACCGAGTCGACGTGCAGCCGCCGAGAAAGAACCTTCTTCAACAGCATATAAAAATGCTCTTATCGCATCCAAATTCAACATAATTAACCTGTCTGATTTTTCGACAGATACTAACTCGATTTGTCTGAATAAACAAATATAGTCTGTAGAGGAAAAGGCCGAAATCAACGTGTACTCGACTGATTTTGGCCTATCAAAAATATAAAAAATACCAAAAATAACCATCTAAAGAGGTCAGTATATGGATAATCTTGCTTTGAATGACTTGGTTGAACGTCTCAAAACCGTTCCCAGGTTTCCGCTTTTGCAATTGCCGACACCACTGCAGCCACTAAACAATTTTGGCCGCTTGTTAGGTGGCCCAATCCTCTGGATGAAACGCGACGATTTAAGCGGACTAGAAGGGGGTGGCAATAAATCCCGTAAGCTAGAATTCTTAACCGGTGATGCCCTAAAAAATGGCCATGATATGCTGGTTACTGTGGGTGCTATTCAGTCTAATCATACAAGGCAAACAGCAGCAGCGGCAGCCAAAGCAGGAATGAAATGCGCACTATTGCACTGTGCCTGGACAAAAGATGCAGGGCCGAATTATCGTCATGTTGGAAACATTCTACTCAGCCATATGATGGGGGCCGAGCTATATGTCGACGAAACCCCTCGACCTATTGAAGATCAAGGCCCATTGGCCGCTTTTATGGACCACTTACGCCGTCAAGGGCATAACCCCTATCTTATTCCTGGCGGCGGCTCTGAGCATCGCTATGGTTCTATGGGATACATTAACTGTGCAGTCGAATTGGCTACGCAGATGCAACAAACTGGCGTTACATTTGACTATTTAGTGCATACCACCGGCTCTAGCAGCACGCAGGCGGGTTTAGTCGCAGGCTTTAAAGCGCTTGGCATAACCACACGGATCATAGGCGTTGCCGATGATGGTGAGACAGCCATTAAATCTCGGAGAGTACGTGAGTTGGCAAATGAGGCATTAATCACCCTTGGATTACCCGCCACAGTTGAAGATGCAGATGTTGAAGTGATTGCCTCAAACGATGGTGATTATGGTTATGCAGATGAAGCCATCAAAGATGGCATCCGCTTAATGGCAACTCATGAAGGGTTAATCGCCGATCCCGTTTACGAAGGACGTGCTATTCGTGGCCTGCTCGATTTATCGGCCGCGAAACGCTTCGAACCTGATGCCAATATCTTATTAATGCACCTTGGCGGTTCGCCCGCTATCCATGCTTATGCAGGCCAGTTCAGCGACGTTGTGCTAACCCCATTCAACATATAGTCAAAACGAGGAATACCATCGTGACCACATTAATACTGGATAAAGACACTTTGATAGCCAATATTCGGGGCCAATTTGTTAATAGCAAACAGTTAAAATATCAGCGAAAACTATTAGAGTTTACAGATAATTCAGGTGCCTTTTTAGGTGACAATGTGTTCGAGACCAGCTTTTTATTACGCGACGCTCAGTCTCCACTGGTTTATGAAGTCTCTGGGCCTTACGACGTTATCAGTAACGAATATGCGACAATCGGACGGATTTATGAAAACGGCCAACGAATCTTTGAATGCGACATAAAAGATCAAATTCAACAACGAACAGCGGCTATGGTTGCATTGTTTTTTGATACTATCAATCATCGACCATCCAAAGTCTTACTGGTTGGGGCTGGCAAATTAGCCACTGAAACTGTTCGATACCTCAAGCACAGCTTTCCTACCTTAAATATGCTCGACTACCATGCCCGCACGCAACGAGCCGATACCTTTGAGGCTGTATGTAATGCGCTAGATATCAGCGCAACTTACCAACCCGTTTTAGATCTTGCTGGATACGACACCATCATTATGGCCACGAATACTACAACATGCTTGATCAACAGCGCGAATATAGACACAGTGCAAAAAGGGGCTGTAATCGCCTCTCTATGCACTACGTCACAGGTCGGTGAGGTTGCAGGCGAAGTCTATGGCCTTGATAACATCAATGTGGTGTTTGATTACGACTTAACGCGCAGTTTTACGCCAGACATGAAAGCCGCCAACAAAGCAGGGTTTCTCAATAATGTGTCATTACTAACTGATATCCTCAATGATGCACACAAGCCTGATCTGACAAATAAAAAGACCATTTTGAGGATTACAGGAACGCCAATGCAAAATGTGGCAGTGCTTAATATGATGAGAAGCCTAGCGGATTGAAACTTGAAAAATTGAACCCAAAAATGGATCAAGTCGTGTTGAATAGAGCAAGTCATAGTGCTTAGAAAGGTGCTTAGGCTTTATCCTTTAAATCGAGAAAGGTTCATCATTTCTGATGAGGCTTTCTCGATAAATGTGGCAGAGGGATTGTTTGTAATAAAGAGGAACCCGTGGGTTCAAAGTCCTACCTTTCGTCCAAATATATAAAAAGGTGTCACTGCGGTTCACCGCGGGGTGTAAGGCATTTTTATGTAGGATTGAAAATCTACATCGAGCATCGTCGTGAGTGGGTTGATTCACGTATTCTTGAATTAACGACTATCTTTGCTATTGATATCTGTGCCTATGCACTCTTTGTAATAAACTGGGAGTTGTCAATTGCATTTAATCCAAAAATTTAAATAAAGTTGAGATTTATCAATCACTATTCAATTAACGATAAAGCATCTACTTGCGTAATCTTTGCCGTTTTTATTCTTGCAAAGCGCTCATTCGGGTTATCAACAATCAACCATTTATGATGCGTAGTCGCTTTCATTGCTTTGTCATCTTTGGTGACACCTCGCCAAACAAGGTCAACTTCCATTTCGAATTGGTTATCACCCACTGTTTTCACCGAAAAATTTTGTGGATAATGGCTACTTAATTTTAGCTGTGTTGGAACAGTCTGCAACCACATTGCTAGCTGATCGGTTGATTCAATCAGGCCAACCGTTGAAAAGTCGAGTGTAAACTCCGGTGCCAATACCTCCTCGAATGGTAAAACATTGCCATCAAGTTGTTCCATATTTAGCAACCAATAATGCAGCAAAGACAGAACCCGGTTATCGGCATAAGCCGCTTCAAATGGTTTTGGTTCTAGCTGGCTTGTTGGTATCAAATTCAATTCAGTGAATAGTGGCAATGATTCACCTTCGGATTTTTCCAAAAAAGTGCTGTAGTGCACTGAGTAGATGCTTTGTTCACCACTAGGCTGAATGTTTTGATAGATGATATCGGCTTCAAGGTTTAGCCTGCCATCTGCCACCTCGGTTACATTGACGTTTTGAACGTGGTGGGCATTTTTCCAGCCTTTATACATCGCAAGACGATCAGGATAGTTAGCAGATCCTTTCATCTCACCTGCTGCTGATTTAATCAATACATCATCACTGAGAATATCCATTTGATTGTTGATTCTGATGTCAGAGAGTTCGCCCTCATATAGCTGATACCAACGATAATACTGCGTCAACGCGGCATGAGTGTTTTTTGTTGATTTGATCATGTTGGCTTTCTACTTTGTATAAATTCTAAAATGGATTGTGCAACTTCATTTGGTACTTCAAGTTGCGGTGAATGGCCTGCTTTTTCAATGATTTTGAGCGTTGCCATAGGAATATTGTCTGCGTAGTACTGGGCTGCACTCATCTTAACGACTTGATCATACTTACCTTGCAAAACAAGGGTCGGCGCCTGGATTAACTGCACTTGATCCTTTAAGTTAAAATACTCACCGTTGGTGATGTCTTTGACTAGCTTATTATCTACAAAGTCTTTGCTAGCATTTATCTGTTCGCGCATCAGATTTCTGACGGATCCGGGAATGGCCGGTGTTTTATAAAAAACGCGGTCCATAACGGCTTGAAGCTCTTCATCGCTATCAATCGTTTTACCAAAGCCGGTGTAAACGACGTGGTCATCAAGCTTAAGGCCTGCCGCATCTAATAAAACCAACGAGTTAACGCTTTGCGGAAATTTAATGGCAAACGCAGCAACCGTATGGCCGCCCATCGAGTTACCAACTAAGTGAACACGTTCTAGGCCGAGCTTGGTTAAGAAAGCTTTCAGGAAATCCGCTTGGCTATCAATTGAATAATTGCGGTTAGGGTCGCGCTCATTTTCACCATGGCCTAGCAGATCAGGCAAAATCAGATTGTATTGTTCGGACAGCTTTGCGGCAGACTGCAAGAAGCTATTCTTGTCATCTCCCATGCCATGAACTAGCACCATAGTGTCGGCTTTGTCAGGTGTTTTACTGGCGAAGTAATGCACCTTATAGCCATTGAGGTCAATCGTTTTAGCTTCAAGGTTTGCAGCACTTGAGAATTGTTTATAGGTGACATCCAGCATCACCTGAGGGAAAAAGGTATACACCACACCACCTGCCACTATCAGTAGCAGAATGAGTGAAAATGTGTACGTTATAAATTTTTTCATCGTAAATCTACCTTGATTGTTGAATATTCATTCATTGAGCATAAGTTTACAGTTTATCGTAAAAGTGTCAACCGCTCGGTTTCATTATTGACTTATAGTGTTTTTGCTGTGATCATTCACAACATGATTATAAAAACTGAAAATAAAATGATCGAGGTGTTAAAAACCTTTGCTCATAATGGATATCAAAAAACCTCAATGGCCAAGCTTGGGGACGCCTTTTGCATTTCCAGACAAGCGTTATATAAACGTTTCCGCAGCAAGGAATTAGTGCTTGATTGGCTGGTCTGTGAAATTAATGCTTATGCATTGTCTGGAATGAAGCAAGCACTCGCTGATGGATCAAAGACGATGACGGAGCGAATAGTATTGGGTTTCGATTGCTGGACGGGCCGCTATGTTGATACCTTGCGCAGTTCACCACATTCAGCGGAAATTATGGAATTAGGCATTATCGTTGCGAGGAATATTGCAGGAGACGGCCCTACCGTTGCTGAAAAAATACGATTATTGATTGCCAGAGAACTGGTTATTGAAGGTATTGTGGTTGATTTAGCTGAGGGTGAGCGCTTTGCATTCGTTATGTATATGGCATCAAAAGGGCTTACCTTGTCAGTTCCTGATAGGGATTCATATTTAGAAAAGATTACCGAGATGGTTCAAACGGTTATTCGTAGTTAAGAAAAGTTTAGCGAGACCCCATAGTTAACATTAGATCAGCTTTCTATCCGCAAGATTCAACAGTAAAGCCTCATCAGAAATGATGGGGCTTTTTGCATCTGCTCGTACAGGATTTAATCGCAAATATTTGTATTAATAATAATGCGTAAAATAAAATCTTAAGGCGTATTAACCGTGACACCCATAGTTAATCTGTAATTTATAATGATACTTTTTCGTATTGGTCTTGGATCTTGAGAATGGATAGCTTGCATGTAATGCGGGGTTTAAATCTCTATTTTTCGTCTAAGCAAAAGGCCTTAGGTTTGTCGATCTGGCATTTTGCATTTGGTCTTAATTCTTGAAGAGGGATAGCTTGCTTGTAATAAAGAGGAACCCAAGTAATCTTCCACAAAATAAAACTAAAATTCATTATAATCAATCACTAATCGAAAAGTTACATCTCAGGAAGTGAACATTTGTAGTCGATATATGACATTTAAATATTTATTGAGTAGGTTGTCAATCTCAAAACAATACTACTTATTTTCTTGCGCATATTGAGCATACAATATGTCAGCAAAATCACTTTCGCCAATCACACCAAGCACTAAATCTCTTACAGCATCAGCTAATAGCGTGTTGTCACTCGTCAGTTCAAAATCATTTAACGACAAATACTCAAGCGCAACTATCAATCCAGTGCGTTTATTTGCATCAGGCAAAGAGTGAGCAATAGCGATACTTGCCGTATATTTGGCGGCAATTTCAAACACATCATCTAAACCATCGTACACGATTGCATTATCTATACGGCCTAATGCACCTTGTAATTTTGAAACATCTACCAGCCCTTTCATGCCAGGTTCAGTTTCTAAAATGAAAGTATTGATTTCGATTACACGCTCGAATGGAAAGCAAATGATATCCATTACATATCAGCCAATTTCTCGAACGTCTTACGATGTGTTCTTAAAGCTAGCTTTGTCTCAGACTTAACAATTTGCTGACCATACATACCAGATAAATCAAGTTCTTTAGTTGCAGTGATTTTAGGTCGCACAACGGCATTAACACCATAAGCTTCAACTTTTTTGTTCATCTAGAATTCCTCAACTGTACTGTTAGGTTTGTATAATACCAAATTAGCTATCACCATAAAGCTTTAATCATTATGACTGTTAATGCTACATACTACCATCCATCCCGATCACTTTTGGATTCAGTGCTGAGGTCATGTTGGATAGTTTGGATAACGAACCGAAATTGGGGCGTGAGTATGAGTTATCAGCTGTTTAAAGTGAATCACCTTTTATGAAAAAGAAGGCAAAGCTGGATCTATTACTTTGGCATCGCTAACGCTTATCAAGGATGTGTCGCTGATTGTTTATAAACAATGACCATTGAATCCGACGTCGTGTTCGTATGTGACTTTGAGTTATGAAGAGTGGCGTCAGTGGCGAAAACCACGGACTAAGGTACAAAACTTACTTAAACGTGGCGTCAGGATCCAAGCTGCTGTTGCTTGTGGTATCACAAGTAAAGGCCCTTGGCGTAGCTCGCCTCTTGTTTTCAGTGATGACCAGGGATACAGAAAAAATATTGAGTAATGCCAAGCTCGAATAAAAAGTGAAGAAAGCAGGATTATATTCACTAAGAGATGGATGGATCGCAGTTCATTATTGTAAGAAATAGCTAATCCAAAAGTGAGTTAGGTCATTTATTTAAAGAGATTAAATGAACCGCCCTGTGCGGAGCCGCATGCAGGGTGGTGTGGGGGCTGGAGGCTAGATACCTCCGGCTACCCGATTATAAGACATTGTTAATGATTACCATCTGAGCCAGCCCCGCTACTATCTCTGGGGCCGCCACCAAATTCAGAATGCTTTTTGATAGGGCGATCCTGACTTTTGTTAAATTGCCAAAGAGCAATTGCAGCTATATATGGGATTAACCAGGCGATAATGATTTGTGCAACTTTTTGAACAGTATCTATGTCATCTCTTTTCGCCAAGAAAAATGAAACTGCTAGATTCAGTACAAGATAAATGGCTAGTGCAACGTACACGATAAAAAAAGAGTCCATCTCATACTTTTCCATGGCTTATAACGAGACTGTAGAATTTCTATTTTAGAAAAACAGTCTCAAAATTTATTAAAAAATTAAGCCTCAAATTGCGTTGCTACGTGAAATCTGAGGGAATATTCCACTAGAAAGTGAGTTTGACGGGCTGTATGAACACAAAAGTCACCTGCTATTTTCTACTTTAGAGAAATTCTACAGCCTCAACAGCCTGTAGCGAAGCCACGCTTTAGGCTGTCCAGCCACGAAGTGGCGTTCGTTGATAAACTTGTTAACTGTTGCCGTTGGCACATAGCTATCTATTGCCACCTTTTAGCTGGATTAATAATTCACCTAAATCTCTTTGAGTGCAACCGTTTTTCCAGTGTTCATCATCTGCTAAGTGAATTATTGTAAATACAGTGGACCAAAAAACCTTTTCGGTTTCCGTGGGTTCTTTTGGTGAGGCATCAGATAAACTCCAGGCATGAGACTTGATACCCTCATGATCTATTTTTCCAGACAAATAGGACTCAAGCTTCTCAGCTAGCTCCATTTTATTTATTTGTGATACTTCCATACTCATAGACTGTTAACGCTTATTTGAAGGGCTTGCGCTGTAAAGCCAGTCCCTTAACTTATTGATTAATAACATCCTACATTTGCTATCTTATTGAAGTAAAGCAATTAATTGTGCCTGACGAAGATTAATCAAGACACCCATATTTAATCTGCGATGCCTAATGATACTTTTTCGTATTGGTCTTAATTCTTGAGGAGGGATAGCTTGCTTGTAATAAGTAAGCGTCCGGGCAAGTACGTCTTCAACTGCGCTCATCGAGCCTTTATCTTAACGACTGATAATGACATCAGGAGTTAACATGGCTACACGTTCACATCAAGATTGGGCTGCTTTGATACAACAGC
>NZ_JCAYNV010000033.1:0-15833 GCF_059758055.1 Shewanella sp. MF05956
GAGCGTTATCGATTTGTGCGAAGTTACGAACTTCACCACCATAAGTCTTAGACAACACAGCTGAAATAGCTGCTGTAAGAGTTGTTTTACCATGGTCAACGTGACCGATGGTGCCTACGTTTACGTGAGGCTTTTTACGTTCAAATTTAGCTTTTGCCACGATAAATTCCTTTCTTTTCAGAAGTGCTCGATTAATTCGAGCAATATAACATTGATGCCGTAACCGATATTAGTTACGAGATTCTATAATCGCTTTTGCAATGTTTTGCGGTGCATCTGTGTACTTATAAAACTCCATAGAGTAAGAAGCACGACCCTGAGATGCAGAGCGCAAATCAGTTGCATAACCAAACATTTCAGATAGAGGCACTACCGCATGAACGAGTTTAACACCTGCGATGCCATCGTCCATACCTTCAATTATGCCACGACGTCGGTTTAAGTCACCAACAACATCGCCCATATAATTTTCAGGTGTAGTTACTTCTACTTTCATACAAGGTTCGAGCAACGCGGGGTTTGCTTCTAGCGCACCCTGTTTGAAGCCCATTGAACCTGCAATTTTGAACGCCATTTCATTCGAGTCCACATCATGATATGAACCGTCAAATAATGTGACCTTCACATCAAGAACAGGATAACCGGCTAATACGCCGTTTTTCATCTGCTCCTGAATACCTTTGTCAACCGCAGGTATGTATTCACGAGGAATAACACCACCAACGACTTCATTGACAAACTCGTAGCCCGCACCCTCTTCGAGTGGTTCAAGTCTTAGCCAAACATGGCCAAACTGTCCACGTCCGCCAGATTGACGTACGAACTTACCTTCCACTTCTACTTTCGAACGGATAGTCTCACGATAGGCTACCTGAGGTTTACCTACGTTACACTCCACACTGAATTCGCGACGCATTCGGTCTACGATAATATCCAAGTGTAGCTCACCCATTCCCGATATTAGTGTTTGAGCAGACTCTTCGTTAGTTTCAACACGGAAAGATGGATCTTCTGCTGCTAATTTTTGCAGCGCAATACCCATTTTGTCCTGGTCAGCTTTCGAGCGAGGCTCAACGGCGATGGTAATCACGGGTTCTGGGAACTCCATGCGTTCAAGAATCACTTTGTGATCATTATCGCAAAGAGTATCACCGGTTGTAACATCTTTTAGACCTATAGCCGCTGCTATATCACCTGCACGTACTTCTTTTAATTCAGTACGGTCGTTAGCGTGCATTTGCACCATTCGACCAATACGTTCACGTTTCTGTTTAACAGAATTATAAACGCCTGAACCTGTCTCAAGTACACCGGAATACACACGGATAAAGGTAAGTGTTCCAACGAATGGATCAGTCGCAATTTTAAATGCTAATGCAGCAAATGGTGCATTATCATCCGACGGACGTTCAACTTCATTCTCGTCTTCATCAATACCTTTAATTGCAGGTACGTCAATTGGCGATGGTAAGAAGTCGACAACCGCATCAAGAACCGCCTGCACACCTTTGTTCTTAAATGCAGAACCACAGGTTGCTAGTACGATCTCGTTGTTAATTGTGCGCTGACGCAGAGCTGCTTTAATCTCAGATTCTGATAACTCACCTTCTTCAAGGTATTTGTTCATCAGCTCATCTGAGGCTTCAGCTGCTGCTTCCACGAGATACTCATGCATTTCTGCAGCTTTTGCTGCGAGATCTGCAGGAATGTCTTCATAAGTGAATGTCATTCCCTGATCTGATTCAGACCAGTTAATGGCTTTCATCTTAATTAAATCAATAACACCCTTGAAGTTCTCTTCTGCACCAATGTTTAATTGAATCGGCACACAAGTCGCACCAAGGCGGTTACGAATTTGTTTTATTACTCGGTCAAAATCTGCACCTGCACGGTCCATTTTGTTAACAAATACCATACGCGGAACGTGGTACTTGTCAGCTTGACGCCATACGGTTTCAGATTGCGGTTCAACGCCTGAAGAGCCACAGAATACAACTACGGCTCCATCTAATACGCGCAATGAACGCTCGACTTCAATAGTGAAGTCTACGTGACCTGGGGTATCGATGATATTAATTCGATGTTCAGCGAATTGAGCTTCCATACCGCGCCAAAAGGTGGTCACAGCAGCAGAAGTGATAGTAATACCACGTTCTTGCTCTTGTACCATCCAATCAGTCGTGGCGGCGCCGTCATGCACCTCACCGATTTTATGAGACATACCGGTATAGAACAGAACACGTTCTGTTGTGGTAGTTTTACCTGCATCCACATGAGCTACAATACCGATATTACGATAACGCTCAATTGGGGTTGTACGAGCCACTATTTATACCCTCTCAGCTAAAACTTTTGGTCTTAGCAATATCAACAATATGGAGCGGGCAAAAGCCCGCTCCATTATATTACCAACGGTAATGAGCAAAGGCTTTGTTAGCTTCAGCCATGCGATGCACGTCTTCACGCTTCTTAACAGCAGTACCTTTGTTTTCAGACGCATCTAGCATTTCACCTGCTAGACGTAGAGCCATAGATTTTTCACCACGCTTGCGAGCAGCTTCAACTAACCAGCGCATCGCTAGTGCGTTACGACGCACAGGACGAACTTCACATGGTACTTGATAAGTAGAACCACCAACGCGACGAGATTTAACTTCGACTGAAGGGCGAACGTTATCAAGAGCTGCTTCAAGGATTGTTAAATGATTTTCGCTTTTCTTTTCAGCGACAACATCTAACGCCTTGTAGATAATTTTTTCTGCAGTCGACTTTTTGCCGTCTTGCATAATGACGTTGATGAACTTAGCCAACAACTCACTGTGAAACTTTGGATCTGGTAGGATTTTACGTTGTCCTACAACGCGACGTCTTGGCATATCAATTCTCCGTATGCTTCAGGTATTTCCAAAACTGGAATGTCAAATAAATACTAGCTTGGCCTTACTTAAACGGGATACGTTAAGACTTAGGACGCTTAGCACCGTACTTAGAACGGCCTTGGCGACGTGAAGTCACGCCAGCACAGTCTAATGCGCCACGAACAGTGTGGTAACGCACACCAGGTAAGTCTTTAACACGACCACCACGGATTAGGATTACACTGTGCTCTTGCAAGTTATGGCCTTCACCGCCGATGTACGAAGTTACTTCGAAACCGTTAGTTAGACGCACACGAGCTACTTTACGTAGTGCAGAGTTAGGTTTTTTAGGTGTTGTAGTGTACACACGAGTACAAACACCACGTTTTTGTGGGCACGCGTTCAACGCAGGCACATTAGTCTTTTCGACTTTTGGCGCGCGTGGCTTACGTACCAACTGGTTTACAGTTGCCATGTATAGCTCCGACAGTTGATTTAAACTCAACAATTAGGTGTGAAAAATCTATATCCCACAATGATGGGACGCGGAATTTTAGAAAGGTAATGGCTATCTGTCAAGAAATAGCCAACTTTTCGTGCAAATTCCAATAAAAAAGGCGCCATTGGCGCCTTTTTTTAACAAAACGCTAACTTAATCTTGGCTACCTGCCAAGTTTAGTAGATCTGCTAGGTTCTGTTCAGCTTCGCTTGCAGTGACAGTTGTCGCTTCCACTTTGCCTTTCGAACTTGCTGCTTTAGCACGTTCTTCATTGCGAGTTTTGTGGTAAGCATAACCGGTACCAGCAGGGATCAAACGACCAACGATTACGTTTTCTTTCAGACCACGTAATGGATCGCTCTTACCACCAACGGCCGCTTCAGTTAACACACGAGTGGTTTCCTGGAACGATGCTGCTGATATGAATGACTCAGTAGCCAAAGATGCTTTGGTAATACCCAGTAATTCACGTTCGAACGTAGCAGGTGCTTTGCCTTGAGCAATTAGCTCACGGTTAGCAATCTTAACACGCGCGACTTCAACTTGTTCGCCAGCTAAGAAATCACTGTCACCTGCGGTGCTAATTAAGCACTTACGCAGCATTTGACGAATGATAACTTCGATGTGCTTGTCGTTGATCTTTACGCCCTGTAGACGGTAAACGTCCTGTACTTCGTTCACAATGTAGTTTGCTACGTTGTGGATACCACGAAGACGTAAGATGTCATGTGCCGCTTCTGGACCGTCAGCAATAACTTCACCACGTTCGACTTTTTCACCTTCGAACACGTTTAAGTTACGCCACTTAGGGATCATCTCTTCATAATGATCGCCGCCATCAGCAGGGGTAATCACTAGACGACGTTTGCCCTTAGTCTCTTTACCGAACGAGATAGTACCAGAGATTTCAGCAAGAATTGCTGGCTCTTTTGGCTTACGCGCTTCGAATAAGTCAGCAACACGTGGTAGACCACCGGTGATGTCGCGTGTTTTAGACGATTCTTGTGGAATACGTGCTAACGCGTCACCAACGTTGATTTTCGCGTTATCGTCTTTCGACACAATCGCGTTACCAGGCAAGAAGTACTGAGCTGGTACTTCTGTACCAGGGATCATTAAGTCGTTACCGTCAGCATCAACTAGGCGAATTGCTGGGCGAAGTTCTTTACCAGCTGAAGTACGTGCACCAATTTCTAGTACAACAACAGATGATAAACCAGTTAACTCGTCAGTTTGACGTGTCATGGTTACGCCATCAATCATGTCAACAAACTTAACGCTACCCGCTACTTCAGAGATAATTGGGTGAGTATGTGGATCCCAGTTAGCGATTATCTGGCCAGCTGTAACTTCACAATCTTCCAATACTTCTAGTACGGTACCGTAAGGCACTTTGTAACGCTCTTTCTCACGACCTAGCTCATCAATGATGGCTAATTCAGAAGAACGAGATACGATAACCAGCTTACCGTCGATGTTAGAAACATGCTTAGCATTGTGTAACTTCAGAGAACCTGCGTTCTTAACTTGAACGTTGTTTTCTGCAGAAGCTCGAGATGCCGCACCACCAATGTGGAACGTACGCATGGTTAACTGTGTACCAGGTTCACCGATTGACTGTGCCGCAACAACACCAATAGCTTCACCGTGGTTAATAATATGACCACGAGCCAAGTCACGGCCGTAACACGCTGCACACACACCGAAGTCTGTTTCACAGGTAATTACAGAACGTACTATCACTTCGTCAATACTATGTTCTTCTAACGTATTACACCATGCTTCATCAAGAAGCGTGTTGCGTGGAGCAAGTACTTCATCAGTACCTGGCTTCATTACGTCTAGAGCAACAACACGACCTAGAACACGTTCGCGTAATGGCTCAACAACATCACCACCTTCAATAAGCGGTTTCATTGTTAGACCATGCTCAACACCACAGTCATCTTCAATAACAACTAAGTCTTGTGCAACGTCTACTAAACGACGAGTTAAGTAACCCGAGTTAGCTGTCTTCAATGCTGTATCGGCAAGACCTTTACGCGCACCGTGAGTAGAAATAAAGTACTGTAGTACGTTTAGACCTTCACGGAAGTTAGCTGTAATTGGGGTTTCGATGATTGAGCCATCAGGCTTAGCCATCAAACCACGCATACCCGCTAACTGACGGATCTGTGCAGCACTACCACGAGCGCCCGAGTCAGCCATCATATAGATGCTGTTAAACGAAGCTTGTTGCTCAGGAACGCCATCACGGTTAATCACTGTCTCAGTTGACAGGTTTTCCATCATCGCTTTAGATACTTTTTCGTTTGCGCTTGCCCAGATATCGATAACTTTGTTGTAACGCTCACCAGCAGTAACAAGACCTGACTGGAACTGCTCTTGAATTTCAAGCACTTCAGCTTCAGCGTCAGCAACTAAGGTATATTTTTCGTCTGGAATAACCATGTCATCGATACCAACAGAGGCACCAGAGATGGTTGCAAAACGGAAACCGGTATACATCAATTGGTCAGCAAAGATAACAGTATCTTTAAGGCCTAATTGACGGTAACAGGTGTTCAATAGCTTAGAAATCTGCTTCTTACCCATGTTTTGGTTAACCAAATCATAAGATAAGCCTTCAGGTAGAATTAACGATAAAAGCGCGCGACCAACAGTTGTATCTACGATACGTGTTGCTTTTGTTCTTTCGCCGTCTTCAGCAATGTGCGTTTCAGTAATACGTACTTTTACGCGAGCGTGTAATTCAGCTACACCTACAGCATAAGCTTTTTCAACTTCAGATACTGAAGAGAAAACCATACCTTCACCGAGACCATTAATACGTTCACGGCTGGTGTAGTACAAACCTAATACCACGTCCTGAGACGGTGTAATTACAGGCTCACCGTTAGCAGGTGACAAAATGTTGTTGGTTGACATCATTAGCGCACGAGCTTCTAACTGAGCTTCAAGCGTTAATGGAACGTGAACCGCCATTTGGTCACCGTCGAAGTCGGCGTTGTATGCCGCACAAACTAACGGGTGCAATTGAATTGCTTTACCTTCAATCAGAACAGGTTCAAATGCTTGAATACCTAGTCTGTGAAGTGTTGGTGCACGGTTAAGCATAACTGGATGTTCACGAATCACTTCGTCTAACACATCCCATACTTCAGCCTGTTCGCGTTCAACCATTTTCTTAGCAGCTTTAATCGTAGTCGCTAAACCACGCGCTTCTAGCTTGCCGTAAATGAATGGCTTGAATAGCTCAAGTGCCATCTTCTTAGGAAGACCACACTGATGCAGACGTAAAGTTGGTCCTACGGTAATTACCGAACGGCCAGAATAGTCAACACGCTTACCAAGTAAGTTCTGACGGAAACGACCTTGCTTACCCTTGATCATATCAGCAAGAGATTTCAGCGGACGCTTGTTAGAACCCGTAATAGCACGACCGCGACGACCGTTATCTAATAGCGCATCAACTGACTCTTGTAACATACGCTTTTCGTTGCGTACGATAATGTCAGGCGCAGCTAAATCTAACAGACGCTTTAAGCGGTTGTTACGGTTAATCACACGACGGTATAGATCGTTAAGATCTGACGTCGCGAAACGACCACCGTCTAACGGCACTAATGGACGTAGATCAGGTGGAAGAACCGGTAATACTTTTAAGATCATCCACTCTGGCTTGTTGCCAGAAGTGAAGAATGCTTCCATCAGCTTAAGGCGTTTAGTGACCTTCTTGCGACGGGTTTCAGAGTTAATTGAAGGCAACTCTTCACGCATTTGCTCGATCTGTTCTGCTAAGTTAATCGCGCGTAGCAATTCAAGAACTGCTTCAGCACCCATCTTAGCTTCAAACTCGTCACCGTATTCTTCTAACGCATCAAGATACGTTTCTTCGGTTAGCATTTGGCCGCGTTCAAGCGTGGTCATGCCAGGCTCGATAACAACAAAAGATTCGAAGTACAGTACGCGTTCAATATCACGCAACGTCATATCAAGCATTAAGCCGATACGAGATGGAAGTGATTTTAAGAACCAAATGTGGGCAACTGGACTAGCCAATTCAATGTGACCCATGCGCTCACGACGCACTTTAGTCTGGGTAACTTCTACGCCACACTTTTCACAAATAACACCACGGTGCTTTAAACGTTTGTATTTACCACACAAACATTCGTAATCTTTAACCGGACCAAAAATACGCGCACAGAACAAACCTTCACGTTCAGGTTTGAATGTACGGTAGTTAATGGTTTCTGGCTTCTTTACTTCACCAAAAGACCAAGAACGGATTAGATCTGGCGAGGCCAAACCAATTTTGATTCCGTTAAATTCTTCAGTCTTACTTTGCTGTTTAAGAAACTTTAATAAGTCTTTCACGTTTCTCTCCTGAAGGAGTTAAACCAGGTGCTTTGCTGATGCAAAGCACCCTTGGTTACCAAACATTGCTTAAGTGCGATGCTTACTCTTGGTCCAACTCGATATTAATACCAAGTGAACGGATTTCCTTCAACAATACGTTGAAAGACTCAGGCATGCCTGGGTGCATCTGATGGTTACCGTCGACGATGTTTTTATACATCTGAGTACGACCGTTAACGTCATCTGACTTAACTGTTAGCATTTCTTGTAGAGTATAAGCTGCACCGTATGCTTCAAGTGCCCACACTTCCATCTCACCGAAACGCTGACCACCGAATTGAGCTTTACCGCCCAATGGTTGTTGAGTCACTAAGCTGTACGAACCGGTTGAACGGGCGTGCATCTTGTCATCAACTAAATGGTTCAGTTTGAGCATGTACATGTAACCAACGGTTACTTTACGCTCAAATTCGTTACCGGTACGGCCGTCACATAATGTCAACTGACCAGACTCAGGTAAGCCTGCAAGAGCAAGCATCTGCTTGATCTCTTTCTCTTTAGCACCATCGAATGCTGGTGTTGCAATTGGAATACCACCTTTCAGGTGAGTAGCCAGACGCACCACTTCATCATCAGAGAACGAATCGATATCAACACGCTGAAGCACGTCGTCACCTAATTCGTAGACTTGTTTGATGTAATCACGAAGTACGGCAATTTCACGCTGCTCTTCTAGCATTGCAGTAATTTTATTACCGATACCTTTAGCGGCTGCGCCCATGTGGACTTCAAGTACCTGACCGATGTTCATACGCGATGGTACGCCCAATGGGTTAAGTACGATGTCTACTGGATTACCTTCTTCATCGTATGGCATATCTTCAACAGGACAAATCTTAGAGATTACACCCTTGTTACCATGACGACCGGCCATTTTGTCACCAGGCTGGATAGTACGCTTAACTGCAAGGTAAACCTTAACAATCTTAAGTACGCCAGGTGCCAAATCATCGCCTTGAGTGATCTTACGACGTTTAATTTCAAACTTTTTATCAAAGTCAGCTTTTAGCTCTTCGTGCTGTTCAGCTAACTGCTCTAATTCAGTTTGTTTTGCTTCGTCATCGATAACTTGAATTAATACGTCTTTACGTGGGATTTCAGCTAATTTAGCTTCAGAATAACCCACAGACAGTAACAAGTTACGTGCACGGCTCAATACGCCTTCTTCAAGGATCTTGAACTCTTCACCTAAGTCTTTACGAGCTTGGCGTACGTGCATTTCTTCAATTTCAAGCGCGCGCTTGTCTTTCTCAACGCCGTCACGGGTAAATACCTGTACGTCGATGATGGTGCCTTTCACTGAGTTAGGTACACGTAATGAGCTGTCCTTAACGTCAGATGCTTTCTCACCAAAAATAGCTCGGAGTAGTTTCTCTTCTGGCGTCAGCTGAGTTTCACCTTTTGGTGTTACTTTGCCCACTAGAATGTCGCCACCCTTCACTTCTGCACCAATATAAACAATACCTGATTCATCTAATTTAGATAAAGCAGACTCGCCTACGTTTGGAATATCAGCAGTGATTTCTTCGCTACCCAATTTAGTATCACGAGCAATACAAGAAAGCTCTTGGATATGGATAGTAGTGAAACGATCTTCTTGCGCTACGCGCTCAGAAATTAAGATCGAATCTTCGAAGTTATAACCGTTCCAAGGCATGAACGCGATACGCATGTTTTGGCCAAGAGCCAATTCACCAAGATCCGTTGAAGGACCATCGGCTAACACGTCACCACGAACTACTGGTTCACCAGCAAAACAAACTGGACGTTGGTTAATACAAGTGTTTTGGTTTGAACGGGTATATTTAGTGAGGTTATAAATGTCGATACCTGCTTCGCCTGCGCGTAGCTCATCTTCATTTACTTTGATTACAATGCGACTTGCATCGACATAATCAACCACACCACCACGCTTAGCAACTACAACAACGCCAGAGTCAACCGCTAGAGTACGCTCAATACCAGTACCCACTAACGGCTTATCAGCACGTAAAGTAGGAACGGCTTGACGTTGCATGTTTGCACCCATCAATGCACGGTTAGCATCATCGTGTTCTAAGAACGGAATCAGCGATGCAGCAACAGAAATAATCTGCTGTGGAGATACGTCCATATATTGAACATCTGCAGCACGCATAAAGGTAGATTCACCTTTGTGACGACACGCAATCTGTTCTTCAACCATGCGGCCAGCAGCATCAACTTCAATGTTTGCCTGAGCAATAACATAACGGCCTTCTTCGATTGCTGACAAGTATTCAACTTCATCAGTAATCACACCTTCAACCACTTTGCGGTAAGGTGTTTCTAAGAAACCATAAGAGTTAGTACGTGCAAAACTTGCTAACGAGTTGATTAGACCAATGTTTGGACCTTCAGGGGTCTCAATTGGACATAAACGACCGTAGTGAGTTGGATGTACGTCACGAACTTCGAAGCCTGCACGTTCACGAGTCAAACCACCTGGGCCAAGTGCAGAAATACGACGCTTATGCGTCACTTCTGATAGCGGGTTGTTTTGATCCATAAACTGAGACAACTGTGAAGAACCGAAAAATTCTTTCACTGCCGCAGAAATTGGCTTGGCGTTGATTAAGTCTTGTGGCATAAGTTCGTTTAAATCGCCTAAAGATAGACGCTCACGAACAGCACGCTCAACACGGACTAAACCAACACGGAATTGGTTTTCAGCCATCTCACCAACGCTACGAATACGACGGTTACCCAAGTGGTCAATATCGTCGACTTCATCATAGCCGTTACGGATTTCGATGATTTTCTTCATTACCGATACGATGTCTTCTTTAGACAACACACCGCGACCTTCATCTTCAGCAATCTCAAGACGACGGTTGAACTTCATACGACCTACTTTAGATAAGTCATAACGTTCTTCACTGAAGAATAGGTTTTGGAATAAACCTTCAGCTGCATCTTTGGTTGGTGGCTCGCCAGGACGCATCATACGGTAGATTTCAACTAATGCTTCTAAGCGGTTAGTTGTAGAATCGATACGTAATGTGTCAGCAATATAAGCACCATGATCAAGGTCATTGATGAATAATGTATCAATGTTCTTAATACCAGCAAGTGATAACTTAGCTAAATCTTCTAAGGTAATCTCGCTGTTAGCAGTAACTAATACTTCACCAGTATCTTCATCGATATAGTCTTGTGCAGCATACTTACCAACGATGTATTCAACTGGCACTTCAAGCTCAGTTGTGTTGGTTTTTTCAAGTTGCTTAATATGACGCGCAGTAATACGACGGCCAGCTTCAACCAATAAAGCGCCTTCAGCATCTTTAATGTCATAGCTTGCTGTTTCGCCGCGTAAACGGTCAGGCACAAGTGCCATTACAAGTGAGTCTTTCTTGATCTTAAACTCAATACGCTCAAAGAATAAATCTAAGATGTCCTGAGTAGAGTATTCAAGCGCTCGTAGGATAATCGTTGCTGGTAATTTGCGACGACGGTCAATACGGACGAATAAAGCATCTTTAGGATCGAATTCAAAGTCAAGCCATGAACCACGGTAAGGAATAATACGTGCGTTATACAGCACCTTACCAGAAGAGTGGGTTTTACCACGGTCATGATCAAAGAACACGCCTGGAGAACGGTGTAACTGAGAAACGATAACACGCTCAGTACCGTTGATAACGAAAGTACCGTTATCAGTCATCAATGGGATATCACCCATGTAGACTTCTTGTTCTTTAATGTCTTTAACAGTGCCAGCAGCAGCTTCACGGTCAAACAACACCATGCGTAATTTAACGCGTAGTGGTGCTGAATAAGTTACACCGCGGATCTGACATTCTTTCACATCAAAAACTGGCTCACCTAGTTTATAACTGACATATTGCAGCTCAGAATAACCAGAAAAGCTCTTGATAGGAAAAACGCTACGGAATGCAGCTTCTAAGCCACGCTCACCCGTAGGGTCTTGATCGGTGAACTTCTTAAAAGAGTCTAACTGGATAGACAATAAATAAGGGATGTCCAAAACTTTTGGACGCTTACCAAAGTCTTTGCGAATACGCTTCTTTTCAGAATAGGAGTAAACCATGGGTTTCCTCTGCTTACGAGATGTGACCAAGACTGAAATACATTAATTTTTTAATATAAATCAGCGCGTTTGCCCGTCACCGTTGTCGCAAGAACCTAACCAGTAATCTCTGCTAGGAACTGCTAAAACTGGCGATAAACGGTGAATAAAAAATCGCCTGCGCATAGAGCGCAAAAAAGGCCGACGGTTAAAAAACCGCCAGCCTTCACCCAATTACTTGGGTGAGCAAGTAAGCTATAGCTTACTTGATTTCAACTTCTGCACCAGCTGCTACTAACTCAGCTTTAAGCGCTTCAGCTTCTTCTTTGCTTACCGCTTCTTTAACAGCGATTGGCGAAGATTCTGACATAGTTTTAGCTTCTTTCAGGCCTAGACCTGTAGCGCCACGAAGAGCTTTAATTACAGCAACTTTGTTAGCACCGTGTGAAGTAAGAATTACGTCGAATTCTGTTTGTTCTTCAGCAGCTGCACCAGCATCGCCGCCGCCAGAAACTACTGCAGCAGCAGCAGAAACGCCGAATTTCTCTTCCATAGCTTCGATTAGTTCAACAACTTCCATTACAGACATTGCTGCAAAAGCTTCTAACATTTGGTCTTTAGTGATAGACATAAGAAATATTTCCTATTGTTCTGAATTCAATTTGATTAAGCGGCCGACTTAAAATTAAGCGGCGTCTTGTTTTTGATCGCGAAGGGCGGCCAATGTACGAACGAACTTGCCAGCAGATGCTTCTTTCATAGTCATCATTAACTGAGCTAGTGCTTCGTTGTATGTTGGTAGTTTCGCTAAACGATCAATATCAGCTGCAGGGATAAATTCCCCTTCGAAAGCTGCACCTTTAACTTCAAACTTAGCTTGCTCTTTAGCGAAATCTTTTAAAAGACGCGCTGCAGCACCTGGGTGCTCAGTAGAGAAAGCTAGTAAAGTTGGGCCAGTGAAAGTTTCGGCTAGGCACTCAAAAGCAGTACCTTGAACAGCGCGACGAGCTAGAGTGTTACGTACTACACGTACATAAACACCATTAGCGCGAGCTGCTTTACGCAAAACAGTCATAGCACCTACAGTTACGCCACGTGAATCAGCGGCAACTGCAGAAAGTGCACCTTTGGCAGCTTCGTTGACTTCAGCAACAATTGCCTTTTTGTCTTCGAGTCTTAATGCCATTGGCTTTACTCCTGGATTCTACCTAGGGAATACCCCTAGAATTTACCAAACTAAGCACAACATGTGCTTAGTTACTAACGGTGCAGATATTCCAGTAAAAAAATTTAGCTGGGGCCTGACACCGTCTACGCAGGAAATTAAGTGAACCTTACGATTGACACCTGCGGTCTTGGACGGAAGCTCTATTGCTACTCAACAAACCTAAATAATTAGGTCAATATTGGATAGAATGAGCTTCAACCCACAAAGTGCGCGCATTATAGACTAGTGCGCGCATTTTGTAAAATTACTTAATGTCTTCCAAGCTAGCTTGGTCAACAGTAACACCTGCACCCATAGTGGTAGAGATGCTAATTTTTTTCACGTAAATGCCTTTTGCAACTGCAGGCTTAGCCTTTTTCAATGCAGACACTAACGATTCTAAGTTGTCTCTTAACTGTTCAACAGTGAAATCCACTTTACCGATAGTAGTGTGGATAATACCGTTTTTGTCGTTGCGGTAACGAACTTGACCAGCTTTAGCATTCTTAACTGCTTCTGCAACGTTAGGCGTTACAGTACCAGTTTTAGGGTTAGGCATTAAACCACGTGGGCCTAAGATCTGACCTAACATACCAACAACGCGCATTGCGTCTGGTGATGCGATAACAACGTCAAAGTTCATTTCGCCAGCTTTAACTTGTTCAGCTAAATCTTCCATACCCACAAGTTCAGCGCCAGCAGCTTTAGCAGCTTCAGCGTTTGCACCTTGAGTGAATACAGCAACACGAACGTCACGACCAGTACCGTGTGGTAGTACAGTAGCACCACGCACGTTTTGGTCTGATTTACGAGGATCGATACCAAGGTTAACAGCTACGTCAACACTTTCTAAAAACTTAGCAGTTGCTAGTTCTTTTAAAAGTGCTACTGCTTCGTTGATGTCGTACTGTTTAGTTGCATCAACTTTTTCGCGGATTACGCGAGCGCGCTTAGTTAGCTTTGCCATTATATTAGTCCTCTACTACCAAACCCATTGAACGTGCAGTACCTTCAATTGAGCGAGTCATCGCTTCAATGTCAGCACCAGTCATATCAGCTGCTTTAGATTCAGCGATTTCCTGAACTGCGCTACGCTTGATAGTTCCTACTTTTTGAGTATTAGGACGGCCAGAACCTGATTTCAGACCTGCTGCTTTAAGCAGTAGGAAAGACGCAGGTGGAGTCTTAGTTTCAAAAGTGAAAGAACGGTCGTTATATACAGTGATAACAACAGGAATTGGCATGCCTTTCTCGAACTTTTCAGTACGAGCGTTGAATGCTTTACAGAATTCCATGATGTTCACACCTTTTTGACCTAAAGCAGGACCAACTGGTGGAGACGGGTTTGCAGCACCGGCTGCTACTTGTAGCTTAATATAAGCTTCAATTTTCTTTGCCATGTCGACATTTCCTCAATTTGGGTTCAAACGCATCTCGGCGACATGCCAATTTGCTCCCCTGAAAACAACGGGTGCGAATTATATTAAAATACGCACCCGCAAACAATATTTATTTGTAGTTATTTTAATCAGCTCTTTTCGACCTGATGAAAATCTAACTCTACTGGTGTTGAACGACCGAAAATCATAACAGAAACCTTCACGCGGTTTTTGTCGTAATCAACTTCTTCAATAGTGCCGTTAAAGTCAGCAAATGGACCATCACACACACGCACAACTTCACCAGGTTCATACATAACACGATGAGTCGGTGACTCAATTGTGTCTTGCAGACGCTGAAGAATAGCATCGGCTTCTTTATCAGAAATAGGCGCTGGACGGTCTGAGGTTCCACCAATAAAGCCCATTACACGTGGAATGCTCTTTACTAAGTGCCAACTGTCATCGTTCATTTCCATTTGGACTAATACATAACCAGGAAAGAACTTGCGTTCGCTTTTACGACGCTGACCTGCACGCATTTCGACCACTTCTTCAGTAGGAACTAAGATCTCACCGAAGTAGTTTTCCATGTTGTGCATTTTGATATGTTCAAGCAGTGTTTTAAGCACACGGCCTTCATAGCCCGAAAAGGCTTGAATTACATACCATCTTTTTTTTGCTTCTGTAGCTTCAGTCATTTTAGATGCCTATACGCCAGTAATTAAATTGACTACTCGTAATAATACCGCATCTAATCCCCAAAGGATCAGTGCTACTACAGCGGTTGCTGCAAGTACAATAAACGTAGTGTTTAGCGCCTCTTGGCGAGTTGGCCATACTACTTTACGCACTTCAATGTGTGCTTCACGGGCAAATGATAATGCTTGCTTACCCTTGATAGTTTGCAATGCGATAACACCTGCTATAGCAAAGGCAATAATTACCCCAGCAACACGAGCCACAACATTTGCATCTGCGTAAAATTGATTGCCTATAACAGCAGCAGCGATTAGCAATGCTGCTACGCCCCACTTAACGATATCCAAAGAATTACTCTGGTTTTCAGTATTTGTTGTCATCGGTTAATTCCGTTACTCACTACGACCTGAGCTTAGCTTGGTAAACAACATATTTACCAAATCCGCATTTCCGAGCTTTCCCAGAAAATGCATAAGCACAGGGTCAAAAATCGGCCATAGATTGTATTCTTATTCAGCTTTGTTCGCAACAATACAGGTAAAGTTAGCGTAACAATTTAGGCAAAAAAAACAATTAATCGATATTTTTTTCCTAAAAACAAAAAAGGAAGCCGAAGCTTCCTTTTTCAGTGTTCACTAAAGTCGCTATTACGCGATGATTTTAGCTACTACACCAGCACCAACTGTACGGCCACCTTCACGGATAGCGAAACGTA
>NZ_JCAYNV010000034.1:0-9735 GCF_059758055.1 Shewanella sp. MF05956
GCCGACGAAGATAAGCATTGTTGGAAAACAAAAGCGATGCATGATGAATCCATCGATGCTTGAAGCAGTATTAAAGGCTGGATTTAGTAGTTAGGTTAAAAATTAAACACTCATGCGGTGACCCTGGAACGGAACTAGTGTCAGATAAAAGCTCTGTTATTTGCGCTCCAAAAAACAATTCAAGTTTCAAATATTTTACGTTCTTTATAATGCCCAATTGAGGTGACCACAATTGGGTAAGGGGAATATAGTCTGACTCAGGTTTAGGTTCAAATTTGAAGTTATTCACAGGACTCTCTAAAGAATATAAGTCGCTTGTTGGACTTGGCCGATGCCACATCCAAATTAATAGGTATTTTTATGCTATAGGAATTTGCTTTTTTCCGATAGTGATATTTTGTACAACCTTTAGGCTAATGGTTTGTTCTGATTACACCTTTTAAGGTAGGTTTCATCATGTTCAATCTTTTAAATTGACCAATTATTACCTTTCCTTGATATGCCTTTCTAACTTAGTTAATTGACAAATTCAACTCTGAACTTGAGGCCGTTGAAGAAAATGACGTGAGCTTGACATGGATGTCAGGCTAGCTTTAGAGGGGAAGGGACGCCCCTTCTGAAGCGTTAGCATTTTCAAATAAGGCCGAAGCTGGCTACAAATGAAGTTAAAAGCTGGATCTAACCACGTCGCGAAATTATCGCTTTTCAGATAATTTTGATGTGGCGGCTGGGAGTTCCAAGAGGGAATAGCCGTTAATTCCCTCTTGGTCTGGTGTGGGTGAAGCGCCACGACGTTAGTGGCCGCAGGTCATAGCCTAACCAACTTGGGGCAGAAATGCGCTAGCCAGACTCGTTGCCTCACAAAAAAGCCCAAATTATCAAACGTTAATATTAATGAGGCTTTTTTATTTCCGTGCTATTCCGGCCATCTGTGTTTGCAAAGTAAATAGGCCACTGCCTGTGGTGATTAATAAGGTTTTCATGTCTTTACCACCAAAGTCCATATTGGTTATGCGCGGCGCAACTGCGATTGATTGATGTAACTTACCTTCGGGCGAATAGATTTGAAGCTTGCCTTGACTGTGGCTGGCCACATAAAGATTACCGGCACAGTCAATGGTGATGCCATCGGGTCCATCAACGTCGATAAAGGGTTGTCGCTTTCCAACACTGCCATCATCATTTACTGGATAACGGTAAATATGGTTACTGTAATCGCCAACATAAAGCCAATGTTCGTCTGGCGATAATACAACCCCATTAGGCTTATTTAATTGGTCAAGCTCGACTAGTTTTCCTGATGCAGGCAACCAGAAAACTGATGTGCTGTTAAGTTCATTTTTACGCTCGCTCAGTTGCCAATCAGGATCGCTGAAGTAAATGCCACCATTTGAATGTTGGCTGATGTCGTTAGGGGAGTTAAATTGTTTACCGTTGAATTGATTGACCACCACAGTTTGCTTTTGTGTTGATAAGTTAATTTTGCTGACCGATCGGTCACTGTGTTTTAGCACATACAAATCGTTACCATCAGCCTGCAAGCCATTGCTGCCAGAGTGTGACAACCACAATGTGGGCTTATGGTTAAGTTTGTATTGATAAATATTGGCATCAGGGCCGTTCAATTGACTCCCAGAGAAGTTCATTTCAGAGAAATAAAACGCTTGGTCAGCCACAGACCAAGTAGGACCTTCAAGGAAAAGCAATTTGTCACTAACTAACTTAAGCGAATGACTGTCAGCAGCTTGATAGTGGCTGCTGCATTGTTCAATTAACGCTAAATCGGCATTAGACTTTGTTTCTGCATACGCTTGCAGTGGCAACAATAGGGCTAACGCACATGCGCTGGCGAGTTTTGCTGCTGTTGTTGATGACTGTCTTAATGTCGTTAATTGCATTGAGCTTCCTTGTTATTTGTTAATGCAAATTAGATTAAACGTTAAAATAATAATAGTCAAATAGACCATTAGTTTGTTAGCTTATGGTAAACAACCATTAACTAACCTCAACGCGGGCTAAGAGATGGGATAAACAAGCTAACTACAAAAGGAATACCAATGAATCGAGCTATAAAAACAACGATTGGTTTGAGCATCGCCAGTGCTTTATTATTCTCTATGAATATTCAGGCTGTTGAAACAGCAGCCAATTCGAACGCGATAACCCATTTAGATGATGTGTATCAACAGGCTTTTAAAGTGGGCGTTGCGGTAAATGAAGATGTCACCATGGGCAAAGATGATCAACAAAAGCAGTTGGTCATCGATAACTTTAATACTGTGACCATTGAAAATGCCATGAAAGCGGAAATTGTTAACCCAACACCTGGAGTTTATGATTTTGCCGCCGCAGATGCCTATGTCAAATTTGGCCAAGACAATAATATGTTCATCGTTGGGCATACCTTAGTTTGGCATAATCAAACACCTGATTTTTTCTTTAAAAATAAAGATAATCAACCTAATACGCCAGCTGAGCAATTAGAAGTGATGCGCAAACATATTAAGCTTGTAGCAGGTCGCTATGCTGGCAAGGTGCATGCGTGGGATGTGGTAAACGAGGTGATTGATAATGACGGCTCATACCGCCCAACTACCTGGGTTAACGGCGTCGGCGATGGCGATACTTTGGTTAAAGCAGCGTTTAAATATGCCGCTGAATATGCACCCAATACTGAACTGTATTACAACGACTTTAATGCTTGGCGACCAGAAAAACGTGATGCCATTGTGAAAATGATTAAGATGTTAAAAGTTGAAGGGATCCGTATCGACGGTGTGGGGATTCAAGCGCATTGGGGGCTTAACTTCCCTAAAACTGAATACATTGAGCAAGCCATTGATGCCTATGCAGCAGCGGGTGTGAAGGTAATGATTACCGAACTAGATATTGATGTATTGCCGTTTACCAAAGAGGGTCAGGTGTTTGGCCAAGCCTTTATGCATCCACAGTTTCAATTAGAAGAGTTCGAAACCTACCTTGACCCGTATAAAGCGGGGTTACCTGATGATGTACAACAAAAGTTAACCGCAAGGTATGTTGAGTTGTTTACCTTATTCAATAAAAAAAGCGACAAAATTGATCGGGTAACCCTGTGGGGATTACATGATGGTATGTCGTGGAAAAATGATTATCCAATCCCAGCAAGAACAAATTATCCGTTATTGTGGGATCGTCAGTTACAACCAAAACCAGCATTAAAAGCCTTACTCAATCTACAATCTAAATAATTAACATAGCCGTTAATCTGAGTTGTTTACTTGTTCTTGTAACGAATAACCACAAATTTTAACGGCTTGGTTCCGCTATTAAAAATACCATGCATAACGCCGGCTGCAACATAAAGCATGTCGCCTTGTTTTGCAGGTGACTCTTTGCCATCTAAGCTCCACGTGCCTTGTCCTTCTAATATCATCAAAAACTCTTCGCCTTCATGTTGGTGTGCGGGGTGAATTTCATTATTCGGCTCAATAACGGCTACACCACTAATGACATTGGTTGATTCATTGGTGTCACCATAAAAATAGGTGTTAAACACACTGCCATCGTACTGGGTGATATGAGTATCAGCATGAGACACTATGGTTGATGTAATCTCGGGTTTTATATCGTCATTAGCATAAGACATGTTACTCAAGGTGAAGCAGCTTAATATCATTACACCCATTAAGGCGCATAACCGGGGTGATTTAACTTTTCGCTGATTTCCTTTCATGTGAACTCCATTTATTTTCATCGATGCAATAATTAAGTAATTGTTTATTATGTGGATATTTGTTTTTTTATCTTCTTGTTGGCAACAATTTATAAAGTTTTTGTTACAAACATGTTCTCAAAAAGATAAAACTAGTCTATTTTAATACAATCTTGTTGTCAAAAAGACTATTTGATTGGTCCGTTAAAAATTATCTTTGTAGTAACGGAATGATCAATAAGATTTCTAACCGTTGTTTTTAACAATGGTTGTTAATAATGCTTTGAACAATAAGTTGACTCAATGGGGGAGAAACTGAATTATTTATTAACACGATTGGGTTTAATCGCCTGTTTTGTGAAATGGATAATCAGAGTAGACATGAATTCACTTTTAGCTCTGGTCAGTGTGATTGATATGACTCGGCCAGCAATAACAATAATCGGGATATACAGGCTATGCTGATAACAAAAACTCTTAACAAAACTATTTTGATAGGTTGTGCCTCAATGGCCTTAATCCTATCGGGGTGTGAAAGCGATAACGGTGCAGCCGCAAATACGCAAGCTGTAACACAAAATATTATATTGAAAGACAAGTTTGCTGATAACTTCAAAATGGGTACAGCAATTAGCAAAGCACAAGTGCTTAATCCTAGTGATCCAGAATTGCTGTTAGCGGCGAAGCATTTCAATACCTTTACGCCTGAAAACTCAATGAAGTGGGAATCAATTAATCCATTACCTAATGAGTACCAATTTGATGTCGCTGATGCATTAGTTAACTTTGCCAAAAACAATAACCAACAACTGGTTGGACATACTTTGGTGTGGCATTCACAAACACCGGATTGGGTATTTGAAGACGATTCTGGCAATCTTCTTAATCGTGATCAATTACTACAACGCATGCAAAATCATATCAAAATAGTCGCAGGGCGTTACGCAGACCAAATATTTGCGTGGGACGTAGTCAATGAGGCATTAAACGAAGACGGCACCTTGCGTGAATCTAAATGGCAGCAAATAATTGGTGATGATTTTATTGAACAAGCTTTTATATTTGCCCAACAGGCAGCACCTAAAGCCAAGTTATATTACAACGATTACAACATGTTTAAGCCTGAAAAAAGAGCAGGGGCCATCGCACTGATAAACCGACTTAAGCAAAAAGGCATTCAAATTGACGGTGTCGGCATGCAAGCACATTACTCACTTGATTACCCAGACTTTGCAGAAGTTGAAGACTCAATTGTGGCGTTTGCGGCAACGGGTGTTGATGTCATGATTACAGAGCTTGATATTTCGGTATTACCTTTTCCTGAAAATCTAACAGAAGGTGCTGATGTGTCGCTAGATGTAGCATTACAACAGCAATACAACCTGTATAAAGATGGCATCCCCAAAGACGTTGAACAACAATTAGCATCTCGCTATCAAGCTTTATTCTCTATCTATAAAAAACACAGTGATAGTATTGGCCGAGTGACATTTTGGGGCGTGAGTGACAAGCAAACTTGGCGTAATGGTTGGCCAATGCAAGGCCGTACCGATTATCCATTATTAATTGATAGAAACATGCAGATTAAAGACTTTGTCGGCAGCTTATAATCACATTCTTAGCAATAAGTGATGAACAAGTTAAGCCACTTATATTATCGATATAAGTGGCTTTCTCATCAAAGCTGTCTGTCTTTATCAGTGCAGAATCAGTACTTCGTAAACATTATGCCCTCTTGCTTATTCCTGCCAACATCGACTCAAATGTGCAAGTTGGTGACAAAAAACAATGAATACACTAATCATGAAATTATTGTAGTTGTTAATTTCAACCTAGTAGTCTATTTTAAATTAACGTTATAGTCATTTTGACACAAACGTTATTAATGCTAAATAAGAAAAAACAAGACCAAGAAAACTGACATTAAAAATATGGTAAATCAAAAATAAAATAATACTTATCAGGAAATATAAATGAATATAAAAAACAATAGACTCAAGTTAATTAAGTCAGCGTTAGTGGTTGGCCCTCTGCTACTTTTATTATCGGGATGTTTTGACAGTGATAAAGAGTCCGCCGAAGTACCGCCAATCGATGTAGTCGAACCTGAGCCTACGCCCCCAGAACCATTGGTGACGACGTTAATTGAAGCGGCAAATAAAGCGAATAAACGCATTGGGACAGCGTTAAGTTATGGGGTATTAAGCAATAACGAGACAGATTATCTCGACATAGTAAAAAAAGAATTTAACTATGTTACGCCTGAAAATGCCGGTAAATGGGGCTCGATACAAACGTCAACCTCTGATGTTTGGAACTTTGATGCTTTAGATAGCATGATTGATTTTGTTGAACAAAATGACATGGCGTTTAAAGGTCACGCTTTAGTGTGGCATCGCCAATCGCCAAATTTTGTTAATGGTGATGTAACACCTGAAGAGTTAACCGGTCTGATCAATGCCCATATCGATGTTACAGCTGCGCGTTATAGCGGACAAATTTACGCGTGGGATGTGGCAAATGAGGTGATGGGGGATGATGCTAATTATCGTGACTCTGTATTTTTTGCAAAGCTAAATAAACGCTTTATTGCCGACGCGTTTACCAGATCCCATGCTGCTGATCCAAAAGCTAAGTTGTTTTATAACGATTACAGCATAGATAACATCAATGCAAAATCTGATGCCGTATTGACCATGGTCACGGAATTAGTCGATGCTGACATACCCATTGATGGGGTGGGTTTTCAAATGCATTTAGACGCATCAAATGCACCCTCAACTCAGCAAATGACAGACAATTTCCAGCGTTTTGTTGATTTAGATTTAGACGTCAATATTAGTGAAATTGATGTGCGTTTATCATCGTTACCTTGGGACCAAGTGACTAAACTGGCTATACAACAACAGGTATATCATCGTGCGATTAACGCATGTATGAATGTAGAACGCTGTGACGCAGTGACCATTTGGGGTTTCACCGATAAATACAGTTGGATTGACGGCGAATTTGGACCCGATGATCCACTCATTTACACCGCTGATTACCAAAGAAAGCCCGCTTACTTTGCCATAGCCGATGGCTTTATGGGTATTGAAGCAGATGCAGCTGGTGTTATGCCAAACCTCATTGCTAACGGTAACTTTGAAATAGCAACAGATGGCTGGACAACGTTAGAGGCCACAGCATTAAGATCAACCGTTAACAAAAAGAATGGTATTACCTCGCTTGTAGTCACGTCAACTGGTACCGCTAAAGCCAAAGCAAGTATGGATATTA
Source organism: Shewanella sp. MF05956 (assembly GCF_059758055.1). Lineage (NCBI taxonomy): Bacteria > Pseudomonadati > Pseudomonadota > Gammaproteobacteria > Alteromonadales > Shewanellaceae > Shewanella > Shewanella sp. MF05956. The sequence goes on from NZ_JCAYNV010000034.1 coordinate 6,974, forward strand.
CTGGCTTGCTGAGCGCAAACAGTGTGTATGACCTTGAAGCTTGGGTAATGTCGACTAATCAATCAACACTAACCAGCACAGCCAGCGTGGTGCTTGAATGTGTCGGCGAACAAGCTAACACCATCGTGATTAATTCAGCGGTTGCCAGTCATACCGCATTTACTCAATTAACGGGGTCATTAACCGTTCCTGATTGTGAGCTAGTCGCTGCAACCCTACTCATTGAAGGCCCAGTAGTGAATGAAACAATTTACTTAGATGCGGTTAGTCTTCGCCCACAAGTATTAATGCCTAATACTGAAGGTTTTGGCGAAAACATATTAGCCAATAGTGATTTTGAAATTGATGGGTCTGGCTGGGAAGGTTACGACACATCAGAAATAGCCATAACAACCACTAAAGTATTTGCTGGTAAGCAAAGTTTAGTCGGTACTGCGCGTACTCAAGAATACCAAGGTCCTTCCACTAACATTTTAAGTCTTGTGGAGTCAGGTCAAACTTACCAATTGTTTGCCAGGACGGCCATTAGTGAAGGGTCGGCTCAAGTCAAAGCCACCATCAGTGCAACCTGTTCAGATGGCGTTAAGTACTTAGGCACAGGTGCGACAACGGCTAACTCGACGGATTGGTCATTAATAGCAGGGCAGGTAACGTTACCCACTTGTGCAATGAGCGATGCGATTCTGTATTTTGAAGGCCCAGCAGTGGGTATCGATATTTATGTTGATAACGTCACTTTTCATGCAAAAGAAAAAAATCTAGGCCCTAACTTAGTTTCAAACAATGACTTTGAACAAAACACTGACGGTTGGTCAGTTTGGGGCGGCACGTTAGCTAGCTCAACAAACTATACCTACACCGGTAATAGCAGCGCTTTACATACTGACAGAACTGGCACTTGGCAAGGACCGGTATTTAACTTACTGCCTCATGCTGAAGCGGGTAAAACCTATGACGTGACAACCTATGCGCGTATCGAAAATGCTGCATCTGATGTGCTAAATATCACCTTAAAAATCTTATGTGAAGGCGATACTGAAGCTGATGCGTCATACACTCAACATGGCACCATAACAGCAACAAATGGCGCTTGGACCAAGTTAACTGGCAGTTTTGTGTTACCTGATTGTGCCCTTACTAGTGCATTTGTGTATTTTGATGGCCCAGCTATTGGTGTAAATATTTATATAGATAGCGTGTCGATTACCAGCGATATTACCGTTGACCCGGACAACTTATTTACCAATTCAACGTTCGAGTCGGGTGTGAATGGTTGGGCAACGTGGGGAGCCAATATTGAATCAAGTTCCGATTTTGCTCATACCGGTGAAAGTCTGCATTAGTTAACTCGCGTACCAATGATTGGCAAGGACCTGTTTTCGACTTTTTTGGTCGGAGTAAACTTAATACTACTTATGATATGAGCGGTTGGATAAGAGTGGTGGGGTCTGAAAGCGAAAACGTTAGCATTAACATAAAACAGACCTGTGAAGGTGGAACTGCAGTTTATAGTGATGCCGGCCCGGCTGTTACTGTATCGAACAGCGAATGGACATTGGTGAGTGGTACTTTCACAACACCCGATTGTAATTTAACTGAGCTATCTGTTTATTTTTCTAATGCCGCGGTAGGCGTTGATATGTATCTAGATGATGCGGTACTTAAGCTTGCTAGTGTCGAGTAAATCGGCACGATTAATTAAATAAATTAACCGTATTAACCATAAATTTGGACGGTTATCGAACTGAGGGAAGGTTAATTATTCCCTCAGTTCAACAGTTAAGTTAACAGTAAGCTCAGCTGAAAACTCCACTTTTACCTAGATAATGGCTGTAGATCAAACATTTTAAACGAATTAATCTGCAGCCTAGTTAATAGTCCAACTTATAAAAGGAATTTGTTATGACAAAATTATTGATGTGTTTGGTACTGGTTTTTACCAGTTTTACTGCTTTAGCGGAGCCGGAAATTGATTCACAACCAAAAGATTCAATTCTGTTAACGGTATTTTTAAAACACGACCAGAGTAGGAACTTAGCTGACACTCAGCAGATTTTAACCGAACAAGGCTTCTTTGATGCCTTTCCGCCTAAAGGTGTGTCGGTTGTAAGTTGGTATGTGATGATGGGAATAGGGCAAGTCGTGACGTTAGAAGTGCCAGCACACCAATTGAGTGCCGTTAACCTTGCTATAGAGAAAACTGCCTGGAAAGCCTTTTCTACCGAGTTTTATCCGACCTATAACTTATATCCTATTTACAAAGATAGGTTAAAAAATAAAGCTAAAGTGTCATATAAGTAACCTATCACTTGGATAGAAAATATTTCTAATTGTTATTCGATTATCGGATTTAAGTCCCTAGCTCATTTCTGTCCATAAGAGGGCTAGGGACGTTACGGTAGTAGCATACTTATTTATTGCCAAGTGTTGAGCCTTTAATCACCCAGCGTGTGACAAATAAAAGGGGAGGTAGGGAAGCTAAATTCGGTAACCTTAGCGGCCTAAACATCCATGTGTTTTCAGTAATCCGTAGATATTATGTCTCGCATATTGAAAATCTGGTTCTGAATATTTTATTAACCCTGCTTTAGGCAGGGCGAGATCGTGAACGTTTTTCAATCAATTTAACATAAGGTTTGACGTTAACATCTCGCTATGATCTTATACTCCCTTTTTTCGGGAGCACACCATGCATATTGACCACTTCAAAGAGAATTTCCAAACAATAACAGACCAGCGTCAAGGGGCTAAAGTGACCTATT
>NZ_JCAYNV010000035.1:0-9099 GCF_059758055.1 Shewanella sp. MF05956
CGGCTTGCTTGAGGATAGCCAAGATTTGGCTGTCGCTAAATTTTGATGTTTTCATGCAGAATCTCCCTGCGTATATAGTACGAGAAAATTCTACTTTTGAAATCAGCTTTTTTTAGGGGGGATTACCAATTCAGCATCATTTAGAGGAAAACAGCTAGTGTAGATACAGAATAAAGTCTCATATTAACCGCTATTATTGTGTCTGAATCGAGCCACTGACCTGCACCCATATATCTAGTTCACAGATGGATCGAAAATAGTAAACTAATCACATAATGAAGCATTAGATAAATTGGGTCAAACACAGCTGAATACGAATGCTGTGAGTAATAACTCTAAGAAGGTTTGGGGCATAAATGTGCCAGCAGTATTCGAGTGGCACGCCTTTGCACATCAACGCGTTATTAAGCATGCTCAAACTTACTTGATCAATTACCTCTTTTAACTTGCTCAATTTGCAGAGAAGCTTTTAGGCGGGGAGTGTCAGCTGAGTCGCTACAAAAAGTTATTCTTACCCTCTATTGTCTGCGATGGCTTAACACGATGACATTACTCATATCCACTGGTTGAGGCTTTAATGCCCACTGTTGCCACTGGTTAACAAATTCTTCATTAGGGAAAAAGTGCTCCTTCTTGTGCTTACTATTACGAGGAAACTGACCTGAAAATAAGTTAAAGCCAAGTAGATCAACATCTTCAAGTAACATTCCATCTTCATAGCAGTGACGTTCAAGATGCCAATGAACGTCATTTAGGTGAGCTTGCACGCTACGGTCACTTCGAGGGTAGAAGGCACAGTCATTAACTTCTCTGTCATAATGGTCAACACAGTTCTCTACCTCGACCGTATCAACACCGCTTTCATTGGCTAGACTGTGAAAACACGCCTTTAGCATTGGCTCAAAGGTATTGAGAAACTGATAAATATCACCTTTCTTTCCTGCTAGTACTGTTATACAAAAACGACTTTGATAATCCATCGCCATTAAGTATCTTTTGCGTTTAATGGATACACAATGTAGTACCCACTGCCATTGAAATTCACCATTGTTGTCGGTATCAACACCGTTTGGAAAAACAGGCGTTTCAATCGACTCTGCGATGGTTTTATGTGGCGCAGGCTCTAGATCTGAAACCTTTTGGCCTTGACGTGTAACCGTAAAAAACTCTACTGCGGCTTTGGTGCAGTTAAAAACTAACATTTCGTATTACCTATTTTTGATAGTACATCACCATCGTCATGGTGTTCTATTTTTACTCGCATTATATGATCACTCATACTAAATATGAGGAATATTTTATGGTTTATCGCATTATAATAGTTTAGGCAATGAGGAAACTGAAAAATGTTAGGGAAAGCAGCACTGAATTGGAATGGGACATAAGTAAGCTAACACTTTATTTGTTCTCATAGCTCAAAATCAGTAGAAAATGTAAAAAGCTAAATATGCTTTGATCTCGTTGTGGCTGCTTATATGTATTGTTGACCAATGCGATTTCTAAAAATCCATTACCATCATGGTTACCTAAGTAGAGTCCTTGATCCTCTTTTGCAAATAAAAAGTTTTTAGGATTAAAACCAAAATCTGAGATTGTTTTTTTCCACCGAATTTCAATGTACTTTGACTCTTCAATAGTTAAATCGGCCCTGTAAAACGTGAATACTAAATGCCTACCCTTTAAGCCTAAAAGTTGACAAAAACGCATAAACATTCTTGATAATGTTGAGTCCGGACACCTCAACTCATAACCTTTACCTGGTACGGCGTATTTTAATATTTCCATGCTCAACCTCACGTTAGCTAAGGTTAACGGTTCAACCCCTATACTCTTGTCGAATTTGTCGCAAAGATACATAAATACTTTACTGGATTTAGCAACAGTTGCATCAGCTTTGGCAACATATTCGGCATTATGTAATCTTGGAAAGGCTGGGATCAATGGAAGTCGCTTACCTATGCGCGGGTAATGTTGATGTATTTGCTCAGCATTATTAAGTAGTTGCTGTAACTCTTCGAGTGGAATATTGTAATATTGAGAAGACTCGATAACCGAGCTGACTTTCAAGGCGTTCAGTGCACGAGCCCAAGTCATGCTGCTTATCTCAATATTTGGTTTTATTTCTTTGTCATACGTTGAAAATGTTGGCACCGATAAGGATGACGTTAATGGTGCAGGCTTTATTGCTAATTTCGCTTCTGTATCTCGAGTGTAATAGTTTAACCTTTCAGCCAAACTTAAGCCCGACTCTGGTTCTAGCCAAGATACTCGCCCAACACATTCTGAAGTAAAATACTTAGTTAACGTAAAGTAAGGCTTTAAGTCTAAGTAGTACAAAATATCTTTAAGGTGTAAATAGCTATTTAACGTTGATTGAACATCTTTATGCCCCATCAGATGAGCCAAGATGAACATTTTTTTACGGCTATTCATATTAAAGCGTAATCTGCTTTGTAACCGTTGTAGGTAATCATCATCGAATATTTGATGACCGAATATCGTTAGTTGTACACGCCCCTGCTTTATGGTTCTTGGATTTAAGCGGCACCAAGACCAATTAGCAAAACTATGACGAAGATGATGAATTCGTAAAGTGTAGTCTTGAGTAAAGTGACGGATTAAATCTGTTATTAACTCATAAGCCTGATTGACTCGAGTTGCATCGTCAAACAATAGCGCCTTTTTGTTTGCACCTGAGTGTTGCTGTATTTGATATCGCACCCGTAACTTTTCTATGGCTGTCTTTGGCCAAAGTGCATCTAGTGGTAACTCCCGTCGAGCAGAAGTCGTTTTGAGCGTGCGATGCTGATTGGGTCTAACCGAAAGCTGCACATAGTCAAATGCATCTTTGGCTGGCGTATTGACTGCAAATGAAAAGTCAGCCCAGGTTAATTTTGCAGCTTCATTCCTTCGCAAGCCGCTGTAAAAGCAAAAACATAACAAAAAATAAGCATATTGATAGACAAGACCATCATGAATATGATCTGTGAGATATTTCAATACTTCATCAATATGACTTGGTGAAATTAAATTCGCGTCAACTTCACTAGAACTACCAATAACATCGATATCGGATAGGCAGAGATCTCGAACTAAATTTGTTTCTATTAAAAACTGTGCAAAATAATACACATATTTTTTTCGTTGGGCTGAGGTAAAAACGTCAGAGGATTCATTCAGTTTATTAGCCCAATCCTCTCCCGATAATAACCCTATATCGCATGTACTAAATACGACGAGAAACGGATTGCTCAAGCTTTTGACATAATCAACTGCAGTGGCCAACTTTAATCGGCGCTTGTAGGTACCTCCATTTTTTAACAGTGAGAATAACCAAGAGCATAGCAGCCAGAGGTAAGGATTGGCGGTGACATCTAATGACTTAAGCTTTTTACTTAAAGTATCTAAACATGCTGATCTTGATGCTTCTTTGATTAAATCCGAATAAATGGCATCTAGTTGTTTTAATGTAGTATCAATAGCAATAAAACAATGGTTGTTGTTGGCCACATGCCTCAATTGTTTAAATTCGTTTGTGCATAAATCACTTACCCCTAACAAATGCGGCTCGAAATATATGCATGCTTTATCAGTTAAAATCCGCATAAAAGCATGATCTGGTAATGCTTGACTCATACTGGGTAAAAAATACATCTGATACTGTACTGGTCCTAACTGCAGAATATTATGAATTTTTCTCAGTGTACTTAATTTAAGCATTGATAGATCTGACCAATCAAATTCAGATGTCGTGTTTAAATACTTTACAATGCACCCTTGGATTTTTGAGACATTTTGTTTGACGTTAGCCCATTGTTGTAATGCCATTACCGCAACATCACTTAAAATGTATCGTGATTGAGCAGTTGTTATCTGCTGTTTTTGCCAATAACAAATTCCGCCGACGTAAAACACATCCTGTGGATGCTCAAGAATAGACATAAGCTCTTGAGTATCGCTTACGTTAACGGTTAAATATACCAACAGAGCAGAACGACCTAGTTTTTGGTTGTTAGATAGAGCTCTATTTGGGGTCATTAATTCTTTATCGAGTAGCGAGAAAAGCATATCAACAATTGGCAGCTGGACGAGCTCAACCGGCGATATAATGGGTTTATCTCGTTTAAGAGTAATAATCGACGGTATGTTAGGAGAATCAATACCATGATGCTTTTTGGCATAGTTGAGTATTGACTGCAAAATCAACAACTGCGTTTGCTTACTCAACACCGCTGGTTTAAGTTGCGCAATTAATGCCTCTAGCTCAGCAGGTAAAAATTTTGTTTCCGATAGGATGATTCGTTTTTTTAAATGCCCAAGTAAATTGTTATAAGATTGATAAAAATCCTCTTCAACTTTTCTTAAAGCATCTTCTTCAGCTTTATTTTGAGTATCATCTTCAGCTCTGCTTTGAGTATCATCTTCAGCTTTGCTTTGAGTATCATCTTCAGCTTTGCTTTGAGTATCATCTTCAGCTTTGCTTTGAGTATCATCTTCAGCTTTGCTTTGAGTATCATCTTCAGCTTTGCTTTGAGTATCATCTTCAGCTTTGCTTTGAGTATCCTCTTCAGCTTTGCTTTGAGTATCATCTTCAGCTTTGCTTTGAGTATCCTCTTCAGCTTTGCTTTGAGTATCGTCTTCAAATTCATCTTTTTTTACATATGCATCAAAAACCTCTCGATATAAAGGGTGAAATTTTCCACTTTCGTAGAGGTTTTTTATGAAATGACGGACTTTAATGATTTCCATCCGACCTCCTCAAATAACTCATCAAGCACAGGGACTATTTCATTGATGGCTTCAACATGACTTAAAGCTGAATAATCACCTAATGGCACTTCTCCAGCTTGCCAATGACCCATTTGGAAATTGATTAACTCAGGGCAAATGTTTTTCTTTAATAAGTGGGATTTTAACCAATGTCGTCCAGCATTAGTAGGCAGTTGTATTTCATTTTTACAATAGTTTACAAGCTCTGAGGGTGATAAGTTTGTCGCTACTACACTATTGCCTTGTCTATTTAAAAAAAAGAAAGGACCTTGTTCTTTACGTGAATTTCGGATGACTTTGTACCATTGTGTTGCCTGAGTATGATTAAAGCTCAACACGTGTTGCTGAACGTCAACTATGTTGTCAATCGTACTGCACATCTTTGGCAGTAACACGCGCAACAATGAACGTAAACACCCTAAGTGACGTTTATATTCGTTCAATTGAGATACTAAAATATTGGGCACTGCGACAATACGAGAATGACTAAAGTCAGAATCGTCTTTGTCACTTATCCCCATTAAATTTAATGACGGTAAAAATAAGGCAAATGTTGGTAACGGATTCCAAGCCGCTCTATAGCCCGTTCCAAATAGCAACATCCAAGCTGTATAAGCGGTAAATGCATTATGATATTCAATCATATCTAGCAATCGATGTTGAAAACCAGGTATAGACGCCGACACTCGCTTTGTTAACGAGTTAATTAAGGTTGCTATGGCATCATTTGTCGGTGTGAATGATGACCCCAAGAAGGGATTTGTTTGATCAAAATGTCGAAGCTCAAATAATGAAACCGGTAGTGGTTTGCCCGTGAACAGCTGAATATCTTGTTCAACATTTTGCCATAATTTAGAGAGTTGCTCGGTTCTAAAATGATCCCTGACATTCGCGTAACTTCTCGCAACACGAGTCGTGTACATATGCACTGCATAGCTATAGTCGATAAAAATAGGATCAATAACATCAGTTGAATTTAGATAATAACTAACAAAGTTAACCAAACGTCGGACACTTACGCGGCCTGAAGCATGTCGATCTGATAGCTTTTTTAGTTTTCGAACGACTGAACTCGTAATTCTTTTTGAATCTTTTTCATTAAGGATGGGGCCGGTTAACTGAGCTCCCCTATTTGAAACTATGAGCTTTTGTAAAAACTCGGGGCATGGCGTAAAAACCTCCTCTTTAACTTCTCTTAGCCCTTCGTTATCCAGCTTAGCTTTTGCTGAATGGCTTACATAGAAGAACCACCACCCTTGCCCAAGTTCATCAATATACAAGCCCTGCTGTTTTCTAGATAAATCTGTAAATACGACTAAGCTTTGTATTTCTTCTACAGATTTACTCAATAGCAACATTAGCCATATTACTATCGCCATTTCGCGGTTGGCTGGTCGATGCCCCATCAGGATTAATTTTTCAATGAGGAAGTTAAGCTCTTCAGGCATTAATAATTGTGTATTTTGTATGCCCATATTATGAGAGCGACGAACACTTGCGGTGACATCAATAGCAGTTCGGTTTTGTACGTGCTTATTGAAAGGAATAGCTGTGTCGAGTAGTTCTGTTTTATCACGTTTAGTATCTACGTCACGGTTATTAATGACAAATGTCTGAGCAGCATACTGGTCATCATCATTTAAACCTTCACTATTAGGTATTAAAGGTTCGTCAGGGAGCAATGCAAATATGTCATCATGGGCGCCGACAATCGGGATCGCAATGGGATCTGCATAACGTTTAGGTACTCGATCAATTGCAGGTCTTCTTCGAGTGATATGTTTTGCAGGTTTCCAATCATTGGAAAAGAAATGACAAAGTGTTCGAAGATAATTTTTATGTGGTAGATATGGCCATGTTTCTTTACTAGTAAGATATTGATCTAATTGGTGGGCAATGGCCGCTGGTGAATCACCTGTTGTATTGGGAATTGTCTCGCGTACAAAATTCAGTTCAGCAACATTGGTTCTCATGAAAAGCCTGAAATTAGAACAGGCATCTTCTTCCCTGGTTGAAGATTCCCTGGCTAAGTCTTTGTCTCTGAGGGTATCTAACACTGAGTAATAGTGCTTGATGAATGTAGCGAATAATTCGCATGATTTTATCGTCAGGTTGTATTCATAAGATTTAAGCAATACAACATAAAAGGGATATTCACTGCACCACCCTTTTTGATACTTGGTCCGATGATATTCATTGCTGATATAACGGTCCTCGATATCAAAACTATACTTGTGTAATGCATCAAAAATATAGGTTGCTAAATTTAACTCTTTCATTATCGATTGTGCTGAGTGAAAGGATATATTTCTAACACGGGCGATCAATCTAATAACTTGTTTAAGCCCTCCTAGTGATTCAGGGGCAAAAATACGATCAACAAAATCATCTAAATCTTCACTGACCTCATCTTTACCAATGTGCGGCTTTTTGAGTTCGCAATATCGACATATATGCTCTATTAAATGTTGCTTGATACTTGTCATTTTAATCTGACCGTTTTAGTGCTGACATGTAACCACTCACACAATTGTGTTTTGGTTTTTATCATTGGAAACAGCGACTGCCATTGTGGGGAGTTAAAAACTGATGGTTGTTCATCAGTGACAAACCATGCAGATAAAGATTGAGTGATTGAATCTCCTGTGACATTAACAAACTGTTTTAATAACGGCCTAACAATATCATTGAGCATTAATAAATGGAGTGTGTCTTTATTAGGGCGCCGAGGTAACACAATACAAGGTACTAGAGCTTTGGCATCACCAGCATATATTTTACATAGCTTTTGATAGGTCATTAATCCAGAAATTAAACGATAATAACCTGCCTCAGTTTTACTTGCTAACAAGGGTGCTTGGTATGAGTCGAGCAATATTGATGCGGGGGATTCGACGCTATCATCTGAGCTTGGTTTTAGAGTACTAAGAAGGTTAAACGATTCACAGAAGGTTTTAAGCGAACGCTCAAGTTGAATTTGATTAAATGAAACCATCTCGAGTTTAACGTCGACTAGCAACTTATCTAAACTCTTATTGAAATGCTCAGCATGTTCGTTCATCACTCCCCCTAAACGACAAAATAGTGGTCAATTTGGACATTTCTATATTGTGCCTAAATCGTGCCCAGTTCAAGCAAAAATGTTGTGAATATTCTCTTAAATTATCGAAAATGAGATGCCCGTTTATTTTGAAAACTCATATTAGTTAAGGGTGTAGGCGAAAGGTGTAGCGCTGAGGGGGTTTAAGAAATAATATTTTTAACGTCTTGACATGGTAGGGGTCGGTGGTTCGAGTCCACTCGGGTGTACCACTCTTTTCAAAGAGTCTAAACATTGAAGTTCAAACAATACACCCGTAGCTCAGCTGGTTAGAGCACTACCTTGACATGGTAGGGGTCGGTGGTTCGAGTCCACTCGGGTGTACCATTTCTCGCTTTAACCCCTCGTTTTAAAAGCCTTTTTCAATTACTAGATTCGCTAAATCAAAATATATCTGTGCCAAATCGAAATAAACTCGTGCCAACCAGTCATTTTCGTATCTAAAAATCATACAATTTATTTCTTGTTAAAATTAACCTTTTAAATAAGTAAAACTTTCAAAAATACGCAATAAATACCGAAAACGCGTTTTGTGCCCATTTCGTGCCAAACATGTTGGCACAAGTGTTTTTTGAACCTAAAAAGTATGACCACTATTTATGCTTAACCATAACCGATTGAGTGTTATTTTAAGACTTGTATTCGGTGCGCTAATAACAATGGCTATCTGTAACGAAAACCTAAAGCAGCAGGGCCACCGCATGAGTGTTTGATTTTTAACCGAACCACTAAATCCAGTCTTTAATACTGCTTCAAGCATCGATGGATTCATCATGCATCGCTTTTGTTTTCCAACAATGCTTATCTTCGTCGGCTCTGCACGTAACATATTCAAACTCATATGACGCAGGCATGACAGATTTTCCGCCCCATGAGCGTTGTATATTTGACATGCATCCTCACTCATACTGACATCAAGCACCCAGTGCATCGATTCGATGCCCCAATGTTCTCGAACGGCTATCGCTGCTTGTTCGGCACTTAACTCTTTAGAACTGATGTAATAACGATACTCAAGCTCGATTGGCTTTCCTTTCTCAAGGCGACAACTTTCAACCATAACGATATTTTTTAGCCCCTTCCACTTTGAAAAGTCACCGAGTAAGTTTTTACTATCAATAACATAGCACTGGCGACACTCAGTACGTCCGTGACCGTGTTCAATTATTGATTTGTCCGTATTGTTAGCTCGCTGAAATGCGAAGGCTTGTACTATCGCTTCGCGCAAT
>NZ_JCAYNV010000036.1:0-5201 GCF_059758055.1 Shewanella sp. MF05956
CTTCGTCAGATACACGTACAATACCACGCTCAACACGACCAGTTACCACTGTACCACGACCTGAAATCGAGAATACGTCTTCGATTGGTAGTAGGAATGGCTTATCGATATCACGCTCTGGCTCTGGAATATAAGAGTCTAACGCTTCAGCTAACTCAAGAATTTTACCTTCCCATGCTGCATCGCCTTCTAACGCTTTTAATGCAGAACCTTGGATAACTGGTAAGTCATCACCTGGGAAATCGTATTCTGAAAGAAGTTCACGAACTTCCATCTCTACTAATTCTAGTAATTCTTCGTCATCTACCATGTCACATTTGTTCATGAATACAATGATGAAAGGTACACCTACCTGACGTGAAAGTAGAATGTGCTCACGAGTCTGTGGCATTGGGCCATCAGTCGCTGCTACTACTAAAATCGCGCCGTCCATCTGTGCAGCACCAGTAATCATGTTTTTAACATAATCGGCGTGACCTGGACAATCAACGTGCGCGTAGTGACGTGCTGGTGTGTCATATTCGATGTGAGAAGTATTAATGGTAATACCGCGCTCACGCTCTTCTGGAGCGTTATCGATTTGTGCGAAGTTACGAACTTCACCACCATAAGTCTTAGACAACACAGCTGAAATAGCTGCTGTAAGAGTTGTTTTACCATGGTCAACGTGACCGATGGTGCCTACGTTTACGTGGGGCTTTTTACGTTCAAATTTAGCTTTTGCCATGGTATCGCCTCAATCCAATAGTTTGGTGATGAAAAAACACATATAGTAAAAATCCGATGCATTAATATGACATCGAATCGATTATCGTTAAGGAGTTAGTATGACAGGCTGGTGCTGATAGGCAGATTCGAACTGCCGACCTCACCCTTACCAAGGGTGCGCTCTACCAACTGAGCCATATCAGCAATCAAATTTTGGAGCGGATGGCGGGAATCGAACCCGCGTTATCAGCTTGGAAGGCTGGAGTAATACCATTATACGACATCCGCGCAACCTAACATAGGCTACCTAACTACCTAGAAAATGGTGGAGGGAGAAGGATTCGAACCTTCGAAGGCTGAGCCGTCAGATTTACAGTCTGATCCCTTTGGCCACTCGGGAACCCCTCCAGAGAAAATGGTGCCGGCACCAAGAGTCGAACTCGGGACCTACTGATTACAAGTCAGTTGCTCTACCAACTGAGCTATGCCGGCGTGTCATTTCGGGTTCGGATATTAGGTAAATGTGCTCAGGAGTGCAATAGATAAATGCGAAAAAACTTAAAAAAAGTTTCAAATGTCGCTTTTTTGCTCTCCTTTTTGAAATAAAGGGCAATTTCTAGGCGAATATAATCCACATGACCAGAAATCAATATCAAAGTATTGTCGCCTATTATTCGATAGTGTAATGTGCCTGACCAACCTAGAGGAATGGTTATGACTTCAATAAACTCAATACAAGATGCACTATACTTTGCTTTTCAGCGCGAGCATTGGGCTGAATTACGTAAATCAGTGCCACTCACATTGAGCCAAACAGAACTCGAAAACCTTCGTGGTATGAATGAGAAGCTATCACTCGATGAAGTCACTGACATTTATTTGCCTCTAAGCCGGTTATTAAATCTTTTTGTCGGCTCAAAACAACAACGCGGCCTAGTCCTGGGTAAATTCCTCGAACAAAAAAACTCTCCTAGCCCTTATATCATTAGTATTGCTGGCAGCGTTGCGGTTGGTAAAAGCACTACTGCCCGAATTTTACAAACGTTATTACAACGTTGGCCCGAGCATCCTAAAGTAGACCTGATTACTACTGATGGCTTTTTATACCCGCTTGCCGATCTTAAACGTAAAGGTTTATTGCAACGTAAAGGCTTTCCTGAGAGCTACGACATGAAAATGTTAGTTGAATTTATCTCTGCAGTTAAAGCGGGTAACAAAGAAGTGTTGGCACCGTTATATTCACATGTCACTTACGATAGATGCCACGACGAACATCAAGCAATCCGTCAACCTGACATTTTAATCCTAGAAGGCCTTAATGTTTTACAAACAGGACTCGACACGCCTATCGATACAAGGCGTCCGTTTGTCTCTGACTTTGTTGATTTTTCTATTTATGTCGATGCCGAAGAAACATTATTAAAACAATGGTATAAGCAGAGGTTTTTGCAGTTTAGGAAAGGAGCATTTAGTGATCCAGATTCATTTTTTCATCACTACTCTTCACTTAGTGACGATGAAGCTAATGCGGTTGCAGCTAATATTTGGGACACCATTAATGGTCCAAACTTACAACTCAATATTCAACCGACCAGAGAAAGAGCACACCTTATTTTACAAAAAGGCCAAAACCACTTAATGAATAAAGTGTTATTACGAAAATAAACACTATTAAAAGTCTAGTTAATAGGCTTCTATTTATTATTTTTAGCTCGCTCTTAAGCTTATCTCGCCACCCACAAATGCGAGTGTTCCTTGATCATTTTCTAATAAAATCGCGCCTTGTTTATCGATACCACGACAAGTACCCGTTACGCTATTAGGCGCCATTAATAACGTTACCTCGCGGTTAATAAATAAATCATTGTCATTCCAGCGCTGTAGGAATGCATCTAAACCCTGCTGTTCGAATAATAATAAATCACGTTTGAGTTGTTGATGTAATTTAACAACTAGCGTCGTTTTATCTGGCATATTGTCCATGGCAGACAAATCACTCCAAGGTTGGTCAATTAATACACCCTGCTCCACAGACATACTCATATTAATCCCAAAACCTATGATTAATTCAGTCTGTGTATCTGAGTGATGGTTCAACTCAATGAGAATACCGGCTAACTTTTTGTGTTCCAGATAAATGTCATTAGGCCATTTAACACCTAAGCCTTCTACACCTAATTCCTGCAGGGTTTTAACGATTGAACATCCTACAACTAAGCTTAACCCGCTAGCATATGTGATATCCAGATTTAACCGCCAAAACAAAGATGCATACATATGATGGCCATATGGCGATAACCACTGACGACCACGACGTCCACGCCCCGCAGATTGATACTCAGCAACACAAATATCGCCAGACTCAAGTTCCGAAGCATGGTTTAACATGAAAGCATTTGTGCTGTTAGTTTCATCAAAATAAAAACATCGATTATCAATGTTATTAATCAACTCACTCTCATTTATGAGTGATATTGCGTTGGCTAATTTGTATCCTTTACCTTTAACGCTATAAATTTCGAGCCCATAATCTTTTAGCGCATCAATATGTTGGTTTATTGCTGCACGAGTCAGCGCTAGTTTTTGAGCTATAGCTTCACCAGATACAAAACCCTTATGGCTTAAACAAGCTAATATCTGTCTTTTACGTAACCAGTGATCATTCATTGATTTCAATCTCCCCGTCAGGCCCCATAATTCTCGGTTCGGCCTGTAACGTTACTGTAAACTTATTAAATACAACTTCAATAATATGACGTGCTAACAGGCATACTTGTTCGCCAGTTGCCTGTCCCACGTTAACCAACACCAACGCCTGATCCTGATGTACTGCGGCGCCACCAACTCGGGTGCCTTTCAGCCCAGCTTGTTCAATAAGCCAGCCTGCGGCTAGTTTGTATAGCCCATCGACTTGCTCATAAGCAACCATAGTTGGAAATTGATCCTTGAGCTCAATAAACTTACTTGCCTCAACAATTGGGTTTTTAAAGAAACTGCCAACATTGCCTAATACTTTAGGGTCAGGCAGTTTAGATTGACGAACTTGACATACACAATCAAAAATTTGTTTTGCCGTGACGGTTAAAGGATCCATATGTTGTAGCGGACCATAATCCAACACTGGTTGCCATTGCTTAGGTAACTTCAATGTCACTTCAGTGACAACAACTAGATTTTTTAATTCCTGCTTAAAAATAGACTCACGATAACTAAAATGGCATTGCTGATTACTGAACACTTGTAGCTCGTTTGTATCTAATCGTAAAAATTCTATCTCATGGCAAAAACGATTAAATTCTACGCCATAAGCACCAATATTTTGTATCGGTGCAGCACCTACGGTCCCCGGAATAAGTGCCATATTTTCAAGGCCATTAATCTGATTAGCTAAACAAAACTCAACTATCTCATGCCAATTTTCACCCGCTTGCACACTCACGTAATAATAGTCAGTGTCCGTTGTCACTTTAATACCTTTAGTGGCAATATTAACGACTGTACCTTGGTAGTCACTAGTAAATACCAAATTACTGCCCCCCCCAACAATAAGCATGGGCATCTGCTTTAAATATAAATGGGCACAGGTATCTATAAGATCGACTTTCGAAGACACTCTAACTAGAGATGAACAATACTGTTGAAGGCCAAAAGTATTCAACTGAGCTAAAGAAGTAGGCATAAAATAATCTATCAAAGAGTAATGTCATATTGTAACAGGGAAAATTAATTTGATTAGTGAGTTTCTATTTAAAACTTAATACACTTGTTAACATTGGTTTGGCTTGGATATACTTGGGCTGAGCAAGGGCTCGTTCACTGACAGTCGGACAACAGCAATTCGAATATTCCCGTCTATTTGGTACAGGTTGTCTGTAAAGGTCAATTTAAACCGCCGAAACCTCAATTAATCTTACATAAACAAAGATGAAATTTCAGTCCCTCACTTGCAACAAATCTCAACGGCAACACTAAGCGGACGGTATGCTGTAGTGGTTATGGATGCTACGTGTTAGCACACGAATGACATTGCAGATGATTTGGAGGATCACGAGGCAATAGACGTCTGTAGTGAAGCATGGAATACATTCATTAAAGATAAGGAGTGCATCAAAAGGGTATGTCATCGTCAAGTGGCAACAGTGATCACTGAATTATAAGGAATAGTATGAGTTGCATATAAGCCGCACTGCTATCATGCCTCTTTCTCTGACCATATTGATAAACTGCAGACGTAAAAAATCCCGTTGCGTTAGCAACTGGCTTTCACTTCTTTTTCGAGCCTCTCTTTTCAGAAAAATTAGCGCCAGGAAATGACCTATTCTGGCATGAGCATATCGGCCACACTGCTATCATGCTTCTTTCTCTGACCATATTGACTAAACTGCAGACGCAAAAAAGCCCGTTGCGTTAGCAACGGGCTTATCACTACTCTTTCGAGTAAATTAGGCGCCTGGAAATGACCTACTCTCGCATGGGGAGACCCCACACTACCA
>NZ_JCAYNV010000037.1:0-3801 GCF_059758055.1 Shewanella sp. MF05956
CTATAATGAAGAACAAAACCCTAAGGATTCGAACCCCTGTTACCGCCGACTCTTTATAAACCAAAGTTGGCGATGTCCTAATCTCTATTTCTAGACGAATGGGACACATTTGATACGTTATACTCTGTATCGAGTGAATACTCATTGATGTCTGTAGGCTAAACATCAGTGCTTTTAGATTGTTAAACGTTTTTTCTAAAACAATAGTTTCGAATTATGTTCAACCATCTTAAATATGGTATCCCATAGGGGATTCGAACCCCTGTTACCGCCGTGAAAGGGCGGTGTCCTAGGCCTCTAGACGAATGGGACACATTTGATACGTTATACTCTGTATCGAGTGAATACTCATCAATGTCTGTAGGCTAAACATTGGTGCTAATTACCTATAATGAAGAACAAAACCCTAAGGATTCGAACCCCTGTTACCGCCGACTCTTTATAAACCAAAGTTGGCGATGTCCTAATCTCTATTTCTAGACGAATGGGACACATTTGATACGTTATACTCTGCATCGAGTGAATACTCATTGGTGTCTGTAGGCTAAACACCAGTGCTAATTACCTATAATGAAGTGCAAAACCCTAAGGATTCGAACCCCTGTTACCGCCGACTCTTTATAAACCAAAGTGGGCGATGTCCTAAGCTCAATTTCTAGACGAATGGGACACATTTGATACGTTATACTCTGTATCGAGTGAATACTCACTAATGTCTGTAGGCTAAACACCAGTGCTAATTACCTATAATGAAGAACAAAACCCTAAGGATTCGAACCCCTGTTACCGCCGACTCTTTATAAACCAAAGTGGGCGATGTCCTAATTTCTATTTCTAGACGAATGGGACACATTTGATACGTTATACTCTGTATCGAGTGAATACTCATTAATGTCTGTAGGCTAAACATCAATGCTAATTATCTACTTAAAGACTGTTAAGTAAGTGGTGGAGCTACACGGGATCGAACCGTGGACCTCTTCACTGCCAGCGAAGCGCTCTCCCAGCTGAGCTATAACCCCGTCTTACTTAATGCTTTTGAATATGCTACTAGAAAAAATCTAACATCATGTCTCAACTGCGAGGCGCATTCTATGCAGCATACCCAAAAGTGTCAACTCGTTTTTTAGGAATTTATTCTATCTGCTACAAATTCAATCGCTTTGGATATTCTTTGTGCAGATCTTTCTTTTCCGATTAAGAACAAGGTTAAATCTAACGCAGGAGACTGTCCTGCGCCAGTAACAGCAACGCGTAAAGGCATACCGACTTTACCCATGCCCACATCAAGTTCTGTCGCTGTCGCTTCAATAACGTTGTGAATATTCTCTACACTCCAATCATTTAGTTCAGATAACTTTTGATTGAACAATGTTAAAGGCTCTAGTGCCACGCCGCGTAGATGCTTCTTAGCTTGTGCTTCATCGAAGTTATCAAAATCTTCATAGAAGTAACGGCTTGAAGCGGCTAATTCTTTTAATGTTTTTGCTCGTTCAGATAATGCGGTAACAATTTCAGTTAACGCTGGACCATTACTAGTATCAATTTTCTGATCTTCCATATGCCATTGCAAATGTGATGCGACATAAACAGGATCGAGAGACTTGATATAATGTTGGTTTAACCAAATGAGCTTATCAGTATTAAAAGCTGAAGCAGCTTTATTGATATCATCTAACTTAAACAGCGTTTTCAACTCTTCCATTGAAAATATTTCTTGATCGCCATGAGACCAACCTAAGCGAACAAGATAGTTTAATAGTGCTTCTGGTAGATACCCATCATCACGGTATTGCATAACGCCCACAGCACCATGACGTTTAGATAATTTGGCGCCATCGTCACCTAGAATCATCGACACATGTGCATATTCAGGGATCGGTGCGCCTAATGCTTTAAGGATATTGATTTGGCGTGGCGTATTATTAATATGATCTTCACCGCGTACAACGCAGGTAATACCCATGTCCCAGTCATCTACTACAACACAGAAATTATAAGTCGGTACGCCATCGGTACGCTTAATGATTAAATCATCAAGCATATCGTTAGAAATTTCGATTCGACCACGAACGTGATCATCAAATATAACACTGCCTTCAATTGGGTTTTTAAAGCGAATGACAAAAGGTTCGTCAGTGTCACGAGGTGCAAGGTTACGACAACAACCGTCGTATTTCTGTTGCAAACCTTGCGCAGCCTGATCTTCACGCATGCTCTCAATGCGTTCACGCGAGCAATAGCATTTGTATGCAGTGCCGGTATCTAGCATTTGCTCGATAATTTCGTTGTAACGATCAAAACGTTTAGTTTGGTAATAAGGGCCTTCATCCCATGTTAGTCCTAACCAGTTCATACCATCAAGAATGGCATCACATGCTTCTTGAGTTGAACGTTCAATGTCAGTGTCTTCAATACGAAGCACGAATTCACCATTGTTAGCACGTGCGTGCAACCATGAATAAAGTGCAGTACGAGCACCACCTACATGAAGAAAGCCTGTTGGACTTGGAGCAAAACGCGTCTTAGTAGTCATAATCGGACACTAACCTATTTATAAACGTCTAAATAAAGACAAACAAAAAAATGTGCTGCTATTCTAACAGTCAAATTCAGTAGTTGAAATGGTGAGGGGGGCAAACCTGAGGTAGTTTTTAAATTTACTTTATCTATAGTGAAAAGAATAGGCTTGAATGCTTGACGATAGAAATCCATTTTGGCCATTGAATACAAAGTTTGTTATTGCTATTTATAAGAGCGATTAATCAATTTAAGTTTGATTATGAATATAAATAATCTATAACAATCTATTGATTAACAAAGCATCAAAGCGAACAATTTTAGGTCGACTGACATTTTTTTAATTAAAAAGCGTTGACAGGTTTTACTTGCCCCCTATAATACGGCCCCACACAGCATGAGGTCGCTTAGCTCAGCTGGGAGAGCACCTCCCTTACAAGGAGGGGGTCACTGGTTCGAGCCCAGTAGCGACCACCATATCTTCATTGATGAAGATATTCTTATGTTGATTACATCCCAGGTCGCTTAGCTCAGCTGGGAGAGCACCTCCCTTACAAGGAGGGGGTCACTGGTTCGAGCCCAGTAGCGACCACCATGTAATCTGATAAAATGATGTGTAGAGTCCCAGGTCGCTTAGCTCAGCTGGGAGAGCACCTCCCTTACAAGGAGGGGGTCACTGGTTCGAGCCCAGTAGCGACCACCATTTCTCCAATAGAAAGGTCGGACTCAAACGTAAAATATCCCAGGTCGCTTAGCTCAGCTGGGAGAGCACCTCCCTTACAAGGAGGGGGTCACTGGTTCGAGCCCAGTAGCGACCACCATATTTTATGCGTTTAAAGCTTGATATCCCAGGTCGCTTAGCTCAGCTGGGAGAGCACCTCCCTTACAAGGAGGGGGTCACTGGTTCGAGCCCAGTAGCGACCACCATATCAAACCATAATATCTACGTTATATCCCAGGTCGCTTAGCTCAGCTGGGAGAGCACCTCCCTTACAAGGAGGGGGTCACTGGTTCGAGCCCAGTAGCGACCACCATATTCTTCGTTATGCCCTCAAATTTAGTCAATATCTTTCCATATTTAAGAAACTCATATCTCATTTTGGTAATTAAATCTTATTTAGATTATTCTAATCCGATTGTTACAATTCAATTGTACGTATGCGTCCGGCGAACTACGCCTTGTCTAGCCTAACCTGCCAGGGTAAGAGATTGTTGAGGTCACAATCAGGGTAGGATAATTGCTCTAAGCAGTGTTCGATGTAATCGAACGGGATAAGTCCA
>NZ_JCAYNV010000038.1:0-3732 GCF_059758055.1 Shewanella sp. MF05956
CTGAATTGTTTAACGGCCCTGTTACCCAGGACATGCTGGATAACGGCTTTGATGTTGAAGTCCCTGTGACCGCAGGCGCAACCGATGTTGATGTCACCGCACAGGTGATTGATATCGCCGGTAACCCGTCTGCAACCGCAACGGATACACAACCTGTTGATGCCACCATGGCTCCTGCACCGACTGTAGAATTCAGCGGCATGGGCACTGATGGTATCTTTAACAGCGATGAAATTGGTACTGACGGCACTGTCACCGCAACCGTGACCTTAGCGACCGGCACCCAAGTGGGCGACACCTTGATTGTCACCGACGGCAACGGCACTGAATTGTTTAACGGCCCTGTCACTCAAGACATGCTCGACAACGGCTTTGATGTTGAAGTCCCTGTGACCGCTGGCGCAACCGATGTTGATGTCACCGCACAGGTGATTGATATCGCCGGTAACCCGTCTGCAACCGCAACGGATACACAACCTGTTGATGCCACCATGGCTCCTGCACCGACTGTAGAATTCAGCGGCATGGGCACTGATGGCGTGTTCAACAGCGATGAGATCGGTTCTGACGGCACTGTCACCGCAACCGTGACCTTAGCGACTGGCACCCAAGTGGGCGACACCTTGATTGTCACCGACGGCAACGGCACTGAATTGTTTAACGGCCCTGTTACCCAAGACATGCTCGATAATGGCTTTGATGTTGAAGTCCCTGTCACTGCAGGCGCAACCGATGTTGATGTCACCGCACAGGTGATTGATATCGCCGGTAACCCATCTGCAACCGCAACGGATACACAACCTGTTGATGCCACCATGGCGCCTGCGCCTAGCGTTGAGTTCAGCGGCATGGGCACTGACGGTATCTTTAACAGCGATGAGATCGGTACTGACGGCACTGTCACCGCAACCGTGACCTTAGCGACCGGTACGCAAGTGGGCGACACTCTCGTCGTGACCGATGGCAACGGAAACGTATTAGCGACGGTCACCGTGACGCAAGCGATGCTAACCAATGGCTACGCTGTTGAAGTCCCTGTGACTGCAGGCGCAACCGATGTTGATGTCACCGCACAGGTGATTGATATCGCCGGTAACCCATCTGCAACCGCAACCGACACACAACCTGTTGATGCCACTATGGCACCTGCGCCTAGCGTTGAGTTCAGCGGCATGGGCACTGATGGCGTGTTCAACAGCGATGAAATTGGTAGCGATGGCACTGTCACCGCAACCGTGACCTTAGCGACCGGCACCCAAGTGGGCGACACCTTGATTGTCACCGACGGCAACGGCACTGAATTGTTTAACGGCCCTGTTACTCAGGACATGCTGGATAATGGCTTTGATGTTGAAGTCCCTGTCACTGCAGGCGCAACCGATGTTGATGTCACCGCACAGGTGATTGATATCGCCGGTAACCCATCTGCAACCGCAACCGACACACAACCTGTTGATGCCACCATGGCTCCTGCACCGACTGTAGAATTCAGCGGCATGGGCACTGATGGGATTTATAACGCCAGCGAAATTGGTGCTGACGGCACCGTCACCGCAACCGTCACCTTAGCGACCGGCACCCAGATCGGCGACACTCTCGTCGTGACCGATGGCAACGGAAACGTATTAGCGACGGTCACCGTGACGCAAGCGATGCTAACCAATGGCTACGCTGTTGAAGTCCCTGTGACTGCAGGCGCAACAGAAGTGAACGTCACGGCTCAAGTCACTGACGCTGCAGGTAACCCATCTGCAATCGCCACCGACACACAACCTGTTGATAATGTTGCCGCACCAGCGCCTAGCGTTGAGTTCAGCGGCATGGGCACTGATGGCGTGTTCAACAGCGATGAGATCGGTTCTGACGGCACTGTCACCGCAACCGTGACCTTAGCGACCGGCACCCAAGTGGGCGACACCTTGATTGTCACCGACGGCAACGGCACCGAATTGTTTAACGGCCCTGTTACCCAAGACATGCTCGATAATGGCTTTGATGTTGAAGTCCCTGTCACTGCAGGCGCAACCGATGTTGATGTCACCGCACAGGTGATTGATATCGCCGGTAACCCATCTGCAACCGCAACCGACACACAACCTGTTGATGCCACCATGGCGCCTGCACCGACTGTAGAATTCAGCGGCATGGGCACTGATGGTATCTTTAACAGCGATGAAATTGGTACTGACGGCACTGTGACCGCAACCGTGACCTTAGCGACGGGCACCCAAGTGGGCGACACCTTGATTGTCACCGACGGCAACGGCACTGAATTGTTTAACGGCCCTGTTACTCAGGACATGCTGGATAATGGCTTTGATGTTGAAGTCCCTGTCACTGCAGGCGCAACCGATGTTGATGTCACCGCACAGGTGATTGATATCGCCGGTAACCCGTCTGCAACCGCAACGGATACACAACCTGTTGATGCCACCATGGCACCTGCGCCTAGCGTTGAGTTCAGCGGCATGGGCACTGATGGGATTTATAACGCCAGCGAAATTGGTGCTGACGGCACCGTGACCGCAACCGTCACCTTAGCGACGGGCACCCAAGTGGGCGACACCTTGATTGTCACCGACGGCAACGGCACTGAATTGTTTAACGGCCCTGTTACTCAGGACATGCTGGATAATGGCTTTGATGTTGAAGTCCCTGTCACTGCAGGCGCAACCGATGTTGATGTCACCGCACAGGTGATTGATATCGCCGGTAACCCATCTGCAACCGCAACCGACACACAACCTGTTGATAATGTTGCCGCACCTGCACCTAGCGTTGAGTTCAGCGGCATGGGCACTGATGGCGTGTTCAACAGCGATGAAATTGGTAGCGATGGCACTGTCACCGCAACCGTGACCTTAGCGACCGGCACCCAAGTGGGCGACACCTTGATTGTCACCGACGGCAACGGCACTGAATTGTTTAACGGCCCTGTTACCCAGGACATGCTGGATAATGGCTTTGATGTTGAAGTCCCTGTGACCGCTGGCGCAACCGATGTTGATGTCACCGCACAGGTGATTGATATCGCCGGTAACCCATCTGCAACCGCAACCGACACACAACCTGTTGATAATGTTGCCGCACCTGCACCTAGCGTTGAGTTCAGCGGCATGGGCACTGATGGCGTGTTCAACAGCGATGAAATTGGTAGCGATGGCACTGTCACCGCAACCGTGACCTTAGCGACCGGCACCCAAGTGGGCGACACCTTGATTGTCACCGACGGCAACGGCACTGAATTGTTTAACGGCCCTGTTACCCAGGACATGCTCGACAACGGCTTTGATGTTGAAGTCCCTGTGACCGCTGGCGCAACCGATGTTGATGTCACCGCACAGGTGATTGATATCGCCGGTAACCCGTCTGCAACCGCAACGGATACACAACCTGTTGATGCCACCATGGCTCCTGCACCGACTGTAGAATTCAGCGGCATGGGCACTGATGGTATCTTTAACAGCGATGAAATTGGTACTGACGGCACTGTCACCGCAACCGTCACCTTAGCGACGGGCACGCAAGTGGGCGACACCTTGATTGTCACCGACGGCAACGGCACTGAATTGTTTAACGGCCCTGTCACTCAAGACATGCTCGACAACGGCTTTGATGTTGAAGTCCCTGTGACCGCAGGCGCAACCGATGTTGATGTCACCGCACAGGTGATTGATATCGCCGGTAACCCATCTGCAACCGCAACCGACACACAACCTGTTGATAATGTTG
>NZ_JCAYNV010000039.1:0-2762 GCF_059758055.1 Shewanella sp. MF05956
TATGAGGCGAACCTGGGGAACTGAAACATCTAAGTACCCAGAGGAAAAGAAATCAACCGAGATTCCCCTAGTAGCGGCGAGCGAACGGGGATTAGCCCTTAAGTCTATGGGGTGTTAGTGGAATGTGTTGGAAAGCACAGCGGCACAGGGTGATAGCCCCGTACATGAAAACTAACCATAGATGAAAACGAGTAAGGCGGGACACGTGACATCCTGTTTGAATATGGGGGGACCATCCTCCAAGGCTAAATACTCCTGACTGACCGATAGTGAACCAGTACCGTGAGGGAAAGGCGAAAAGAACCCCTGTGAGGGGAGTGAAATAGAACCTGAAACCGTATACGTACAAGCAGTGGGAGCGGTTCTTGAGACCGTGACTGCGTACCTTTTGTATAATGGGTCAGCGACTTACGTTTTGTAGCGAGGTTAAGCGAATAGCGGAGCCGTAGGGAAACCGAGTGTTAACTGCGCGTTTAGTTGCAAGGCGTAGACCCGAAACCGAGTGATCTAGCCATGGGCAGGTTGAAGGTTGAGTAACATCAACTGGAGGACCGAACCGACTTATGTTGAAAAATGAGCGGATGACTTGTGGCTGGGGGTGAAAGGCCAATCAAACTCGGAGATATCTGGTTCTCCTCGAAAGCTATTTAGGTAGCGCCTCGAGCGAATACCATTGGGGGTAGAGCACTGTTAAGGCTAGGGGGTCATCCCGACTTACCAACCCTTTGCAAACTCCGAATACCAATGAGTACTACTCGGGAGACAGACAGCGGGTGCTAACGTCCGTTGTCAAAAGGGAAACAACCCAGACCGTCAGCTAAGGTCCCAAAGTGTATGTTAAGTGGGAAACGATGTGGGAAGGCTTAGACAGCTAGGATGTTGGCTTAGAAGCAGCCATCATTTAAAGAAAGCGTAATAGCTCACTAGTCGAGTCGGCCTGCGCGGAAGATTTAACGGGGCTAAACATACCACCGAAGCTACGGGTGCATTTCATTAGAAGTGCGCGGTAGAGGAGCGTTCTGTAAGCGGTTGAAGGTGAAGGGGTAACCCACACTGGACGTATCAGAAGTGCGAATGCTGACATGAGTAACGATAAAGGGAGTGAAAAACTCCCTCGCCGAAAGACCAAGGGTTCCTGTCCAACGTTAATCGGGGCAGGGTGAGTCGACCCCTAAGGTGAGGCCGAAAGGCGTAATCGATGGAAAACAGATTAATATTTCTGTACCTCTGCTAACTGCGATGGAGAGACGGAGAAGGCTAGGCTAGCGCGGCGTTGGTAGTCCGCGTTTAAGGTAGTAGGCAGTGTTCTTAGGCAAATCCGGGAACACCTCTTTAGTGAGAATGCTGAGAGCTGATGACGAGTCACTAAGGTGATGAAGTAGTTGATGCCATGCTTCCAGGAAAATCTTCTAAGCTTCAGGTTAGTAGGGATCGTACCCCAAACCGACACAGGTGGTCGGGTAGAGAATACCAAGGCGCTTGAGAGAACTCGGCTGAAGGAACTAGGCAAAATGGTACCGTAACTTCGGGAGAAGGTACGCTCCTGACGGTGATGAGACTTGCTCTCTAAGCTGATGGGAGTCGCAGATACCAGGTGGCTGCAACTGTTTATCAAAAACACAGCACTGTGCAAAATCGCAAGATGACGTATACGGTGTGACGCCTGCCCGGTGCCGGAAGGTTAATTGATTGGGTTATCTTCGGAGAAGCTCATGATCGAAGCCCCGGTAAACGGCGGCCGTAACTATAACGGTCCTAAGGTAGCGAAATTCCTTGTCGGGTAAGTTCCGACCTGCACGAATGGCGTAATGATGGCCACGCTGTCTCCAGCCGAGACTCAGTGAAGTTGAAATTGCGGTGAAGATGCCGTATACCCGCGGCTAGACGGAAAGACCCCGTGAACCTTTACTATAGCTTGGCACTGAACATTGAACCTACATGTGTAGGATAGGTGGGAGACTTTGAAGCAGAGACGCTAGTTTTTGTGGAGTCAATCTTGAAATACCACCCTTGTAGTTTTGATGTTCTAACTCTGGCCCCTTATCGGGGTTGAGGACAGTGCCTGGTGGGTAGTTTGACTGGGGCGGTCTCCTCCCAAAGAGTAACGGAGGAGCACGAAGGTTGGCTAAGTACGGTCGGACATCGTACGGTTAGTGCAATGGCATAAGCCAGCTTAACTGCGAGACATACACGTCGAGCAGGTACGAAAGTAGGTCATAGTGATCCGGTGGTTCTGAATGGAAGGGCCATCGCTCAACGGATAAAAGGTACTCCGGGGATAACAGGCTGATACCGCCCAAGAGTTCATATCGACGGCGGTGTTTGGCACCTCGATGTCGGCTCATCACATCCTGGGGCTGAAGTCGGTCCCAAGGGTATGGCTGTTCGCCATTTAAAGTGGTACGCGAGCTGGGTTCAGAACGTCGTGAGACAGTTCGGTCCCTATCTGCCGTGGGCGTTGGATGATTGAAGGGAGCTGCTCCTAGTACGAGAGGACCGGAGTGGACGAACCGCTGGTGTTCGGGTTGTCATGCCAATGGCATTGCCCGGTAGCTACGTTCGGAATCGATAACCGCTGAAAGCATCTAAGCGGGAAGCGAGCCCTAAGATGAGTCATCCCTAGAGCTTTAAGCTCTCTAAAGGGCCGTAGGAGACTACTACGTTGATAGGCAAGGTGTGTAAGCGTTGTGAGGCGTTGAGCTAACTTGTACTAATGACCCGTGAGGCTTAACCATACAACCCAGATGGGTTTTACTGATACG